>CAMKMK010000031.1 GCA_946413885.1 uncultured Prevotellaceae bacterium | reverse complement strand
ATGCTGACAAGCTTATTACCTATTGCGGTTGCAACAAACCATCCACCCATCATCATGCCCTTGTACTTCACAGGAGAAACCTTCGTGACAAAAGCGATACCAATTGGTGAGAGGAGCAACTCAGCAAAAGTAAGAATAAGGTAAGTCCTAACAAGCACAGAAGGACCAACGTTTGCTTGATGAATATGATTTACAGGATCTGCAGCTGGAAGTCCGATAGAACTCATGAGAAGCAGCAGATAGGCAACGGCAGCCACGAGCATGCCCAAACCAATCTTAACAGGATCCTTAGGTTCCTTTCCCTTGCTTGCCAGCCAACTGAAGAGGGCGACGCTAACAGGAGTAAGAATAACAACGAAGCAAGGGTTGAAGTGCTGGAAGATAGGAGCAGAGATGGCTGTCTCAACACCTGCTCCTGGAACCATATTAAAGAGGAAAACCACAGCACCAATAATCATCACACCTGCCAGAATGCGGGCAAGACCCCTTGCCTGGAATAAACCAAACAAACCATATACAATAAAGATTAAGGCCAAAAGATTACGAACATCGAACATCATGCTCTCAATACCTGAAGAGGTTGTTGCGGTAAACTCGTCAGCGAACCAAGTAAGGGTAAGGCCATTCTGATGGAATGCCATCCAGAAGAACACAACCACAGCAAAGACAAGGCAGAGGCAAACAATACGCTCCTTTGTGTCGCTCTCAACAGGAACTTCATCCTTCTGCGTCTCAGACGTTACATTTGTTTTCTTAGTCGTGCCAATAACATGAGCAAAGGTTTTCTTTCCTAAATAATAAATAAGGATAGAGCCAATCACACTCACGCAAGCAACGGCAAAGGCAAAGTGATAGGAATCGGCCTTGCTGTAACCAAGCGACATCTGTGCCCACTCCATGATCTTTATAGCAGCTGTGGGAGCAAACAAGGCCCCTATGTTTATAGCCATGTAGAAGAGCGAGAAACCGCTAGCACGTTTGTCCGCAAATTCAGAAGCATTGTAAAGGTCGCCCACCATTACTTGCAGGTTTCCCTTGAAGAGACCTGTTCCCAGAGAAACAAGCAAGAGGCCAACACACATTGCCACAATAGCAGGAGTAGCTCCTCCCAAAGGTACAGAAAGAATCAAATAACCAATGAACATTACCATAATTCCCAGCACAACCATCTTGCTGTAGCCATACTTATCGGCAAGCATACCGCCAAACAAAGGTAGCAGATAAACGATGAACAAGAAGTTGGAGAATGTCTCGCTTGCCCAACCAGAATCGAACCCAAAGTTGTCGTGCAGGAAAAGCACGAACACAGCCAGCATCGTATAGTAGCCGAAGCGCTCGCCAGTATTCGCAAGAGCTAATGTCCAAAGGCCCTTTGGCTGACCCTTGTAGAACAACAGAAGAAAACAGAACCAAATCGCAAACAAACCCACAATGATGGGAGTAGATAACATTTCAAACATATTTCAATTGTTTTTAAATTAAGTAATTTGCCACAAAGATAATGAAAAAGAGCGAAAAGAGGACAAAATGGAACCTTTTTTCACACTTGTGGACTCAAA
The DNA here is from genome assembly GCA_946413885.1 of uncultured Prevotellaceae bacterium. Taxonomy (GTDB): domain Bacteria; phylum Bacteroidota; class Bacteroidia; order Bacteroidales; family Bacteroidaceae; genus Physcousia. The sequence goes on along the minus strand of CAMKMK010000031.1, from coordinate 13,532 downwards.
ATTTATTTGAAAGGCAAAAGAATGAGAAAAATTGGTTTGATACCAGAATTGTCTGGTTATTTCTTGCTATTACTTTCAATAAAGCTAAAGAGCGCAGACAAACGTTGCAATACTCAAGGGAGGAAGTTGGAACATCAATTTCCCTTTCTTTTTCTCAAAATCCGTTACAGAGACGACGTCCTCTTCTCTCGAAGTGCGATAACAGGTCACTTTTTTTAGTTTGGGAGTCATAGCGAGGTGTGTTTCTTCTTGGTTTGAAGTATTGAGCGCCACCAGCACAAGCGTCTTGTTGTCTGGCGAGATGGCAGCCAGCGTATGTTCCGATCCGCTCTCCACGAAAGTGTATCCTACAGGGATGAAACGGCTGAACATCTGGCGGATATAGTAGTTGTGATGACGCAGGTAGGTGTGCCATTGATGATCCGTGCTTACCAGCGACCATTGATCGCTCTTCTCTTCCACATACTGCCAATCTATCCAGGCAGCAGGTTTCATAAAGCGGATATCGTCCATCAACCGTTGGGCCATCATCAGATTACCATGAATGCCTCGTCCTCCACTTCCTGTCTCACTCTGCCAAAACTTGATGCCCAGTTCTGATGTCAGTTGTTGCAATTCCTTCTTGGCTTCAATACTGCCACTATAGGTATGCGTGTTCCAGCGTCCAATGAGAGGCAGCACGCCCTTGTCGCGATATACCTTCAAACTCTGGATGGAAGTTTCCACGTTGGTCTCATCACTGGCTGATATGATGGTATTCAAACCGCTCTCCTTCAGAATGGGTGACAGAATTTTCACGAAATCCGTTTGAGCTTCTGCTCCAAAGTGACACCCTTCCTGACTTCCATTCGCATACCAATAATCCGTCACTGGTTCATTGAAAGGCTCTAACGAGACGAATTCTATTCCATACGTGTCCTTGTAATGTTTGCATACATCCACCAGATAATGAGCAAAAGCCTCGTAGCAGTCAGGTCGCAAGTTGTCGGCAGTAGCAGGAGTATTTCCTCCCACGCACCCGCTGATGGTCATCCACCAAGGAGCCGAATTAGAGAAAGCCTCGAAGATAGCATCGGGCCGTTTCTCCTTTATCATTAGCATGATACGTCGCTGAGCCTCATCTGCCTCCCAATCATAAGGCTCATTTGGACCGTCCTTGAACCCCTCCATCTCGGCTCTCAATCCCTTTCCTTTTCCCATGTGATGAGGCAGACAATGTCCGTTGTTGGGATCATCACCTCCGCCGATGTTGTAACGGAAGATGTTGTAATTGAGGCCTTCAGGAGAAACCAACCAGTCCACCAGTTCTGAAACACGCTCGTCGTTCCAGCGACCACACATGTTGGCCCACCAGCAAAGGCTCACACCCCATCCTTCGTTGGTTTGATAGCGCTGTTTCACATCGATAGTATAGGTTTCTGCATGTAGGACAACGCTCGCAAGCATTACTATCAACAGGAGGATTTTTTTCATGGCATAACTCTTTTTATTGTTTATAGGACGTTATATGCAGTTTCTTCAGGATAATCTCCTGACCATATTGCATGACGATGAAAAGCACAGGCACCACAAAAAGCAAAGCGATGGTTCCCACAATCATTCCACCTACGCAACCCACTCCCAGACTGGTGTTTCCGTTAGCCCCCACTCCATGTGCGAAGACCAGTGGAAGCATGCCGAAAATCATGGTCAGCGAGGTCATCAGGATGGGACGCAGACGTACCCGTGCGGCACTCATGGCTGCCATCGTGATGCTCATTCCCTGACGGCGTCGCGTACTGGCATATTCAGTCAGCAGAATGGCAGTCTTGCCAAGCAATCCAATCAGCATGATCAGACCTGTTTGCATGTAAATATTGTTCTCCACTCCCCACATTTGGGCAAAGAGGAAACTTCCTGCCAGACCGAAAGGAACACTCAGGATAACAGCCAGCGGAATCATCAGGCTCTCATAGAGAGCACACAAGACAAGGTAAATGAAAAGTACACAGATGCAGAAAACCAGAGCAGTCATGTTGCCTATGCTGGCTTCCTCACGCGACATACCGCCAAACTCAAAACCATATCCTTCAGGCAAAACCTGGGCTGCAGTTTCCTCAATGGCATGCAGAGCCTGACCACTACTGTAGCCAGATGCATGCTCACCACGTACTGTGATGCAACTGAAGAGGTTGAAGCGGCTCAAACTCTCACTACCATACACGCGAGTCAACGTCATGTATTGGCTGATGGGCGACATTCCGCCCGCCCCGTTCCTCACGTACATGTTCTTCAGCGCCTCCTGATCCAAGCGGAACTCTGGACTTGCCTGAACCATCACGCGGTAAAGTTTCGTGAATCGCGTCAGGTTGCTACTGTATCGTCCACCCACGTATTCAGAGAGGGTGCTCAGTACTTTGGTGGGAGATATGCCGTCGCGCTTGCACCTTGCAGCATCCACCTCGACCTGATACTGAGGATATTTTGTGTCGAAGGTCGTGTACGCACGATCAATCTCTGGCCGATTGTTCAGCGAATCTATCAGCAGACGGGTGTATTTCATCAGCGCCTCAATGGTGCCGCCTCGTCTGTCCTGCACGTTTATCTCGAATCCACTCGTAGCACCATAACCAGAAATCATAGGGCGGGTACTCACTCGAACCTGAGCGTTCGATATGTTGGCAGTCCGTTTGTAAATGTCATCGATGACCGACTGGATGTCATCCCCTTTTCCTTTTCGCTCGCTCCAATCCTTCAATCGAATCGTGAAAGAAGCGCTGCTACTGCTTTGATCGAACGTTGCTCCACGTCCCACACTCATATTGTAGAGTCGCATCTGTGGGATGTCCTTGATGCAAGCCTCCACCTCACGAGTGATGCGGGCCGTCTCATTGAGGTTCGTTCCTGGAGCACACTGCACGTTCACGTTGATTTGTCCCATATCCTCGTTTGGAACAAGACCTGTTTTGGTATTCTTCATCAAGAAAGCCAGTAGTGCGATAGCCAACACTATTCCAACTCCTGCCACCCATCTTCGATGAAAAATCCAGAGTACGCCGCGCTGATATTTGCCTACCATCCGGCCAAAAGCCGTGTTGAAAGCCATGTGGAAACGGCTCGAGAATCCTTTACCTTCCGCATTGTGTGGGCGCATGATGACAGCACAAAGAGCGGGACTCAATGTCAAAGCATTGATGGTGCTGATACCTACTGCGATAGCCATCGTAAGTCCGAATTGAGTATAGAAGACACCTGTCGTTCCACCTACGAAACACACAGGAATGAAGACACTCATGAAAACGATTGTGGTCGTCACCAATGCTGAGGTCAGTCCCTGCATAGCATCTACTGAGGCGAGATAAGGTGAAGTGTATCCCTCATCAAATTTTGCCTGCACAGCCTCCACGACGACGATGGCATCATCCACTACCGTTCCAATAACCAGAACCAAAGCAAAGAGTGTCAGCAGGTTCAAGCTGAATCCTATTGCATAAAGGCATCCGAAAGTTCCCACCAGCGAAACCACGATGGCTATTAAAGGGATGAAGGTACTGCGCAGGTTTTGCAGGAAGATGTAAACAACCAAGATAACCAGAAAGACAGCTTCGACCAGCGTTCGCACCACGTTGTGAATACTTGCATCCAGGAAACTCTTTGTGTTCATCACGTCCACGATTTCCATTCCTGGGGGCAACGTCTTGCGTATCTCTTCCAGACTGGCATCCACTCGTTCAATAATCTCGTTGGCATTCGATCCTGGTGTCTGCGCTATCATGCAGTTTGTGCCCGCATGTCCGTTGGTTGTGTTCTGCATCGCGTACCCCTGCTTGCCCAGTTCCACTCGTGCCACATCTTTCAGCCGCAGCACTGTACCATCTGGACGGGAAGCTATCACCATGTTCTCGTAATCCTTCTCCTCCTCGTATCTACCACGATATTTCAGCACATACTGGAACGTGTTGTCCGATTCTGCTCCCAATGTGCCTGTGGGTGATTCCACATTCTGTTCACTCAGCACAGCATCGATGTCTGAAGGTTCCAAGCCATAGGACGCCATCTTCAGCGGATCCAACCAGATTCGCATGCTGTAGCTGGCACCCCAGATACCTACCTCTCCCACGCCTGGCACACGCGACAGAACTGGCTCGATATTGATCTTCATGTAGTTCGTCAGGAAGTTGTCATCGTAGAGGTCTTCAGGACTGTAGAGAGAAATGCTCTTGATGTTCGAGGTTTGACGTTTTCTTACCGTCACTCCACTTCGAGTCACATCGGCTGGCAACAGACCCTGGGCACTCGCCACACGGTTCTGGACGTTCACCATCGCCATATCGGCATCCGTTCCCTGTTTGAAGAAGAGGGCGATGCTGGCATTTCCCGCATTGGTGGCTGTCGAGCTCATGTACATCATGTTCTCCACGCCATTGAGGCTTTCCTCCAGAGGCACGATGACGCTCTTCATTACCGTTTCCGCATTGGCACCAGTATAATTGGCATTCACGCGTACCGTAGGCGGAGCTATCTCAGGGAACTGTTCCACAGAGAGTTGGCTCAGTCCTATCAATCCCAGAATCAGGATGAACACACTGATAACGCCAGCCAGGATAGGTCTGTCTATGAAGGCTTTTACGTTCATCTTATTTCCTCCCCATCACGTACCAAACCTGCACCTTCCGCAACGATTATCTCCCCTGGCTGCAATCCGTTCTCCACCACGTATTCTGTGCCGTTGTTCAGGCGGTTCACCTCCACAGGCGTAATCTTAGCCTTGCCGTCCACGATACGGTAAACAAAGACTTTGTTCTGCAACTCCAATGTGGCAGACTGAGGAATCACGATTACATTATCGCGCTTGCTTCTCAAGATGACAGTAGCGCTTCCTCCGTTGCGCAGGATGTGGCGCGGATTTGGAAAGGTGGCCCTCAAGCTTACGGCACCCGTGCCCTCATCCACCAGACCACTCACGGCATCCACTTTGCCTTCCTGATCATATTCGCTTCCGTTCGTCATCTTCAGTTTCACGGTCGGCATCTGGTCCACATAGTTCTCCATCGAGCCGTTCGCCATCGTCAGGTCCATTATTTCCCTCTCGCTCATGCTGAAGTAGACCAGCATCTCATTGTCGTCGCTCACGCGCACCAGCGGTTCCGTTATGTTGCTGCTCACCAGAGCGCCCACATGATAAGGAATCATGCCTGCCACACCCGTCAGCGGACTCCTTACCACCGTGTAGCCCAAGCTGTTGCGAGCATTCGTCAGTTGAGCGCGAGCCTCTGATACCCTGGCTTTCGCAGACACCAGGCTCTGGTAGGAAGTCTGCAGGTCGAAGTCGCTGATCACCTGTTCATCCCTCAGCTGCTTTCGGCTGTCGTAGTTCAACTGTGCCGTTGCTTCTGCCGCCTTGGCTGATTCCAGCGCAGCTTCCGCCGTGTTGAGAGCAGCCTGATAAGGAACCTGATCGATGACGAAAAGCGGTTGTCCCTTCTTCACCTTATCGCCCTCCTTAATCAGGATTTTCGTGATGAGTCCACTCACTTGAGGTCGCACTTCCACGATCTCCTTTCCCGTCATAGTGGCACTATAGGCAGTCTCCAGTGTCTGATTGGAAAGTTCAACTGTCATTTTCTTGTAAACCGGTGCAGTTTTCTCTTGCGTCTTCTCCTTGCAGGAAGTCACAGCAAGAAGGCATAGCAGCCCTACGAACACGTATCGCTTCATTTTCTTCCTTATTGTAATCTAAAAGAGAGTCTTTACTGGTACAAAGTTACACAATTTTTTCATTTCTCTTATCATTTCGTCACACAAAATCATGATAAGGAGATAATTTTATCTTTGTCCCCCTATTTTTCCTCTCTCTTCCCTCACATTTACACTCTCCTACACGTCTTCGCAGGTTGCCAGGAAAAAGACAACACGTTGTGTTCGCGGTTTCAACACGTTGTGTTCGTGGTTTCAACGTGTTGTCTTTGCGGTTTCAACGTGTTGTCTTTGCAATCTCGACACGTTGTCTTAATTCGAGGCAAGAATGGAGTAGTTGATGCCGTCGCATTGAATGGACGTGCAGGTGGTTTCTTCCTCTTCGTCCTGCATGTGGGCAGGGGCCGTTGTTCCTGAATCCTCGTTCAGACCAACAGGAACGCGCTTTTCTATCACCCTCTCCTTTTCCACTATCTGTGTGAGATAGAGTGTGTCATGAACAGGTTGGACAATGCGGAGCGTGTCTGAGAGGTGGACATATTGAATCTCCTTCTCATTACCCATAAAAAGAGGTAAGGACATACCAAAGATGAGGCCTATGACGGCTGCAGCAGGAGTAGCCACCCATCCCCAATAAGTACTCTTCTGCCTCAAAGGGTTCTGGGGAACGTGAAGTTGTCTGTTCTCTTTGGCCGCAAGGCGCTGGGCCGATGCCTGTAGTTTATCTTCGAAGGTTGTCATCTTGATTAAGCTTTTGTTTTAAGGTTTGTGTCAAAGTATGGAGGCGTGATTTTACTGTGCCTTCTGGCAAAGTCATCACGAGGGCGATTTGGGGGATGGTCAGTTCTTCTTCGAATCTAAGGGAGAAGAGCAGGCGACCTTCTTGCGACATCGTTTCCAACTCTTGCTTCAGGGCTTGGTCAAAAGCCTCATCTTCAAGCTGTTGAAAGATGTTGCTCTCAGTAATTTCTTCCTGGTTTTGCATGATGAACTGCTCGTACTGTCGATGATGCTCGCTATGACGAAAGTGGTTCTTGGCGAGATTGTAAGCGATGGTGAGGAGCCAAGTGCGGAAACTGGTGCCAGCGAACTTCTCGCGAGCCATCCAAATCCGCATGAAGGCGTCTTGGGTAAGGTCTGCAGCCAAAGCCTCATCGCCGCCCAACTGTCTGAAAAAGAAACCCATGAGACGACGAGCATGACGATGATAAAGCTCGTTGTATGCCCTATCATCGTCTTTGCTGCTTACCCTCTGCATCAACTCATCGTCTGTGAGCGAGCGAAGGGATCTCAGGAACATGGGAATTGTCATTTCTATTTGTCTGCCTCTTCTCTAAACTTTTTCACGAAAGCTTCTTTTGCCTCAGGATGCTCAAACAACGGGCTCCTCTCAATACACTTGTCAAGAATCTTGTATAAACGGTCAGCTTGAATAGTGTCGCCTTTCTTCCTGAACTTTGATATCAGATTCGAGAGGAGTGTTACGTTGTTCAGATCAGACTGCTGGCTTGTCACCCACGAATCATAGACAAGATCTGGTTCTGCCAGGTATTCCAGGTTGTAAACTTCCTTCACATTATGCATCGCGACGGCAAAGTTGTTGTACTGCTTTGAGCTGTATTTCAGCAAGATACCCTCGTTGTAGATACTGTCCTTGTTGAGAACGGTTTGAGAGAGAATGTCAGTAGAGAAATAAGTGGGTCGCTGAGTTTCATTTATCAGATACATGATGATGTCTGCTTCGTAATGCTTGTACCAGTCTCCACCATATTTCCCGTAATCCTGCACGTCTATGTTCAAAGGATTGATGTTCAATCTCTTACAAAGGGAATTCAAGTAAGATTCCACATGAAGATAGGAGATTGGGATGACGGTGACATCCTGACGTTCCCCCAATGCCTCCTGTATCATCTTCATGGGAGCCGTGACTACATCTCCGTTAGCGAAGTAGAGGGCACCAGATTGCATGCTCAGCAACATGTTCCTGTTGTATTGCATGATGCGTAGAGGGAAGTATCTCTTCTGGTAGGCTCTGGCAAACAGTTTGTTTACTTCTTTGTTCTCAGGGTCAATACTCCACAGACGGCAAGCCAGATAGTTGACATCTTCTGCACAGGCATCGTCTGGCATATACTTGATGGCTTGGTAGATATTATCGCCTCTCTTTGCGGCAGAGTCAGTACTCAAGCAAAAACGCCCCTTGCTGAGATTCAGCACATAACTGTCTGGCAACGCGGCTTCCATCTTGCGGATGATATCAGCCGTTCTGGATTCATCCTGATTCTCTCCCCACCCGCCAGTTTTCTGTTCATAATAATAGGTAGCGCGGAACAGGTTCCTCCAAGCCCATTGGTCATTAGGATTCTCGTTCACTTTCTTTTGCCAAGCATCCATCTGTGCCGCATACCATTCTGACTCATAGGAATTGGTTATGATAGATTCTACTCTTTCTGCCTTCTGCGCAAGAACAAATGTGCTGCACATCAAGGCTAATATAATTGCTGTTCTCTTTCTCATTGTGATTATACCTTGTTAATATTATACCATTTTTGAGGCGCTCTCATAAGGATATACACCTGAAAACGGAAAACGTTCATCAAAAGTACGAAAAAAGAATGAGTCACGAAAGTTTTTGCTTTTTTTCGAACCTGTTCTGAATATTATGCTTACCTTTACACCAGAAACAGGTTATTATGAAAGAAACAGGTATTAAAACTAAGGTAAAATGAGCAACACAAAATCAAACGGGTGGAAGATGCTGAGAGCATTGTTCGTCATTCTGGCACTCTGGGGAGCAACAACAGATGTGAATGCCCAAGAGGATGAGAAAGACTCTATATACTCTGTCGTAGATGAAATAGCTAAGTTTAAGAAAGGGGACGAGGCTCTACAAAAGTTCCTATCAGAAAACATTCATTACCCTAAGATAGCTCAGGAGAGAGGCGTTCAGGGAAGGGTGTTTGTCATTTTCGTCATTGAACGCAATGGTGCTGTCAGCGATGTTGGGATCAAAAGGCTTCAGAATGCCCAAGGATATGAAGATGAGGCTTGGAAAGCTCTTGAGGAAGAAGGCATTCGTTGCGTGAAAAGCACTTCCAAGAAATGGAAGCCTGCCAAATCAAATGGCAAGAAGGTACGCTGCCGATACATATTGCCCATTTTGTATCGCCTAAACAAATAATATTGAATGCAGATGTTTTAATGCCTGCTATCCTAACGTCTAAGGGTAGCAGGCATTTGTTTTTACTTCTTTAGCGGAGTGTTTCTGCGACCACGAGAGAGGACGTGTCCCTTTGCCTCGATGGAGTCGGCTGCCTGTTCCTTACCGCTTCGAGTGGCAGGTGCGCAATTGCGGCTTGAGCTGCCCCAACTGTGGCGCGTACAGAATCCATAGGCATTCACATAAGGTGTCCAATCGTAGAAGTCAGCAATCTTTCTCAGGCGGAACGAAATGCCTGAGGCAGAGAATATGCCTGTAAGATAATCGTTGGTCATGTGATAATCCCCAATGCGAGTGTCCAACTGGTGGTCATAATCGTAGACGAGCGTGATGATGCCATCTGAGATGGACCAGCGGAAGCTGTAATACTGATACTCATACGGGCCATAGTCATAGTAGTCAACCTGTGTGCCTGTACCATGATGGGCGTAGGAATAGGCAGGGATGAAAGTGATGCGTGTATCGTAAGAATCAAACGTATAGCACTGGCCATAACCATCCACGTACTCGTAATACATGCCAAAGTCACCTTTCCATTCGCCTGAGAGTACCATCGACTGGCGCGTGTCTTCTATATAGTCGCATGACGTGAGCATACCTGCCAGAGCCATCATGCTGAGAACTGAAAAGTGGTATAATCGTTTCATAGGAGTATGATTTTGATGTTTCTATGCTGCAAAGTTAGATTGTTCAGGGCTATGCAAAGAGGGAGAATCTTGAAATTATGATAGGAGAATCCCTATGGAAAAACGGGATTCCCATCTGGTCCTCGTGCGAGCAAGATTTTAGAAAAACAGGAAAATGTTTTGCACTTTAATCACTTATTCGTAATTTTGCGCTCAAATTGTTTTAACCTGAACAAAAAGAACGATGAAGATGAAAAAGAATCTCATAATGGGAGTGCTCGCCGCTGGGCTCCTGCTTTGCGGCTCCCTCAACTCAAGCGCTCAGACAAGTCTTGTTGGGAGAGTTTACCAGAATCCAAACATCATGGACGACATAATGAGTACAGCATTGAAGGAAGTAAACGCGAAATCAGACTCTGTACGCAAAGTGGGCATCGCGAAAAAGGAGAAAGAGCTGGGCCGCAAGCTGACATCCGAAGAAGTGGCAGAAGTTGATAAGGAAGTGAAGGATGCGATGGAGAAAGCGAAGGTTGCGTCGAAAGCCGTAAAGACTGCCATCACCTTCACCTTCAAGGATGAAACGAACGCTGTGATGAACATGAAGATGTCCATCGATGAGGAAGCGCTGAAGCTGATTGGCGTGAGTTGGGCAAAACGCAAAGCGATGAAGGCTGCCCTCGCTATAGCTCCTGAGAATCAGAAATGTACTTACGTGCGCGAAGGGAACATGATCATCACCAGCGATGATAAAGACAAGGATACCCTGATGCTGAGCGACGATGGTACCAAGCTTTACGGCGCAATGGAGAAAGGAAAGAAATTATTCATCCTTACCCTGAAGAAGTAGCGTCAGAAGCTTCCACCTGGACCGCCTCCAGGACCACCTCCACGATTAAAGCTCCTGCCTTCGGAACCTCCGCGAGGGCCCTCGTTGCCATCAGGGCCACCATGCCGTTCTCTGCCTGAGCCGAATTCATCGCCCTCGCCACGTTCCCCAAAGTCTCCCTTCTTGCCACGGCCTCCGCCAAACTTGCCGAAACGATAATTGACGGTCAGCAGATAATAACTGTGAACGTTCAGCGTGCGCGTATCCGTACGGGCTGTGGCTGAGACGTTGCGGCTGACGTTGTCGCGCTGGTTCAGCACATCGTTGGCACGAACGGTGATGGTAAGGTTCTTCTTGGGCAGCAGACGTTGGCTGAACTGGAAGCCCCAGATGAGTTCGTTGGTATTCATGCTGGCGTCTGAATATCCTCGCCGACACTGCTCTGTGATGCTGGTGCTGAAAGTCATGTTCCAAGGGAATTGCATCTCTGTGCCTACTCCATAGTTGAACCCATACGTGTCGAGATTGCTCGCGCTCGAATTGGTGCTGCGGCTGTGATTGTAGCGCAGAGACCCATTGGCATTCACCTCGAGCCAATCGTTGCGGAAGGTGAGACGCAGGCCCTGGCTGACTCGATTGCCTCGTGTGCGGTTCTTCACCGTCTCGTGGGAAGACGCCTGATAAACGTAACCCACGGCATTTGTCATGCTCGTCTGGGTGTTGGTGTTGATGCGGAAACGCTGGTCGCGGAAAGCGGTATTGAAGTTGAAGCTGGCACTTCCATTCCAGTTTCCATTGATGTTCATGGGTTGAGTGACACGCCCGCCCGTTTCCTCATCATACTGGGTACGGTTGCTGACGCTGTTGCGCGTAGTATTGAACTGCAGGCTGGCGGCGTAGGAGCGTTGGCTCTCTTGGATACTCTTGCGGTAATTGGCGCCTAGATTCTGAGTGAACGAAGGCTTCAGATTGGGATTTCCCAGTTGGATGTTCAGGGGATTGGCATTGTTGAGCGTGTCAGGGATAAGGTCCGTGATGCTGGGCTGACCTGTCGAGCCTCCGTAGCGGAAATCGAACTGCTCATGGCGCGAGAAGCGGTAACGGAAATTGACAGTAGGCGAGGCATTCACCACCTTGCGGCTGACGTCGTAGTGCTTCCAGCCCTTGTTGTAGTCCACAGAATTGATCTGAGGCTGCACGTTGCCTCCAATGGTCAGCTGATACTGGGTGCGGTTGATGCGGAGCTGCAAGCGCGCGTCATGGTTCTGATAAGTGTTGGTCGTATAGTTGCATTGGGCGGTATCAGGCACACCAAACTCTGAGAACTGGCGGTAATTTTCCCTGACGACTCCATAGCGGGCATTGTAGGGGTCGAAAATGGAGCTTACGGTACGGTCGTGGTCCGTGAAGCGGTTGCGGTAAGCGTAGCTGAACTGGAGATAGACATTGTGGGCAATGGGTTCATTGTAACTGACGCTGGCACTCCAGTTGCGGTTCTTTGACTGGGAATCATTGAACTGCGTCTTGTGGTAGACGGAATCCGTCCCATCGCGAGCCAAGCGCTGGTAATAATCAATCTGGCTGTAGCTGTCGCTTTCCGTATTGCCGTTCGAATAGCTGCCACTCGCCTCGAAAGAGAGATTGCGTCCCTTCTTCCTCATACGGCGGTTGACGCGCAGGGAAGCGCTGGTGTTGAAGTTGTCGCTGCCGCTATGGTTGGCACTGAGACGGTGGTTCACCCCAATCGAATCGGAAAGGAGGGAAAGTTGAGCGAGCGGGTCCGTGATGCCGTCAAGCGAGAAAGGGTCAGCGTTGAAGGCAGCACTCTCGCTCTGGCTGTGACTCCCGCTCTGGCGATAGGACAGCTCAGGACGGAAGATGACTTTGGTCATCGTGTCTGGGCTCCACTCCACCTTGTAATTGAAGTTCACGCTGTTGCTGTGGTTCCCGCTGCTCTGGGTGCTGTTGCTGTAGGCCGCATTGCGGTTCTCGAAGGATTGCCGGCTGGTGCTGCTCTCGCTGGAACCTTGGGTGAAGTTTCCATTGAGGCTTCCGTTGAGCTCGAGCACCTTCTTCTTCTCGTAGTTCATCGTGAATCCCCCACTCTGGTGATCCGTCATGCCGTCGCCTTCCGTATTGTTGGCATTCCCCACGACGGAGAACTTCTGGTCGCCAATGAAGCGGTTGGTCATGAAGCGTCCTGTGTAGCGGTCACTCGACCCATAGCCTCCCATCACGTTTCCAAACCATCCTCGCTTGCGGTTCTTCTTGACAGCCAGATCCAGTACGGTGCGCTCATTGCCGTCGTCGATGCCTGTGATGCGGGCATTCTCGCTCTGGCGGTCATACGCCTTCACCTTGTCGATGATTTCTGCAGGCAGGTTCTTGAGAACCAGCTCCATGTTGTTGCCAAAGAATTCTTTGCCGTCCACCAATATCTGGCTGATGCTCTTGCCGTTCCATGTGTAGCTGCCGTTATCCTCGAGCACGATGCCAGGCAACTTCTTGATAAGGTCCTCGACAAGGGCTCCATCAGGCAGCTTGAACGCATCGGCATTGTACATGACGGTGTCCTCCACGACGGTCATCTCTGGCATCTGACCTTCCACGACTGCCTCCTTCATCATGGTGGTCTCCTCGCGCATCAGTACATCATTGATCTTATAGTTGCCGGACTTGCTGGGCAAAGTGATGGAGAAGGACTGTTCCTTGAATCCCATGAACGAGACCTTCAGCGTATACGAGCCTGTGGGGATGCCTGGCAGCAGGAACTGACCGTTCTTCATCGTGACGTTCCCGCTGATCATGGTCCCTTTCGCATCAAAAAGTTTCACGCTGGCGCCCTGCATGGGATGGAGGGACTCGTTCTCGAAGACGGTACCTCGGATATTGATGCGCGCCACTCCACTTTCTTCCGCCTTGGGGGTGGAACTGGGAGCAGACTGCTGAGGTTGCTGAGCCGCCAACCGTCCTGAAAAGCAGAACAGGAGCAAGAAACCGATGATATGAAACACAGATTTTTTCATCTCTGCATCTATGACACGCCAAAGCACGCGAAGGTTTAATCGCTATCGAGCCGAAAACGCAAAAAAATCACTCTTTCCACAACATAAGGCAAATAAATCGCGCATTCCTCATCACATCTACCCTATTCCACCACCCCTGGAATTCAGGCAAGCCTCGC
>CAMKMK010000030.1 GCA_946413885.1 uncultured Prevotellaceae bacterium | reverse complement strand
CAAGATCAAGCAACGTCATTTCGTTTACTACAATCACGTGATAAAACCAGCCTTGGTGGGACTCGCAGGCCCCTGGATCTCAGGAGGCATTGAGTTCAACTGGCCCCAGCATCATCGTCCCTCCACCTACATGCCTGCTGATTGCGCCATCGAAGAGAGTGAAGACGGCTCAGTCACCGTTTGGATAAGCGAAATGGAAAAGATGTTCCACCAGAAAGGAATGGCAGGCTTCACGCTTCGTCCTGGTTGCGCCTACTTAGAGATCAAGGGGCGGCTCTACAACCGCACAGATGTGCCTCAAACCTTCCTGTGGTGGGCCAATCCGGCTGTGGAGGTGAATAACCAGTACCAAAGTGTGTTCCCGCCAGACATTCATGCCGTATTCGATCATGGAAAGCGTGCCGTCAGCAGCTTCCCCATCGCCACAGGTACCTATTATAAGATGGACTACTCGGCTGGTGTGGATATCTCGAACTACCGCAACATCTTCGTTCCTACCTCATATATGGGCGTGAACTCCCGCTTCAATTTCGAAGGCGGCTATGAGAACGATACCCAGGCAGGGATGCTACACGTTGCCAGCCATCATTTCTCGCCAGGAAAGAAGCAATGGACCTGGGGAAATGGTGACTTTGGTCGTGCATGGGACCGCAATCTCACGGACGAGACTACTCCTGAGGAGGCAAAAAAGTGGCACATCGATCGCAAGGGCTTCCGTCCCTATATCGAGTTGATGGCAGGAGTCTATACAGAGAACCAACCCGACTTCTCCTGGCTGATGCCTTACGAGGAAAAGACTTTCGTGCAGTACTTCATGCCTTATCGTGAACTGGGCGTCGTGAAGGAAGCCTCGAAGGATCTCGTGATGAACATCAACGAGGTTGGCGAAGGGAAGGCCGAATTCAAGATTTTCGCCACCAATCAACAGGATGTGCGTATCGTATTGGTAACGGATAAGGGTGATGTCCTTTATGATGCCCAGAAAACCCTCACCCCTGAGGAAGTCCTCGTAGAAACCCTGGATACCCAAGGAGCAAGGTTCAATGAGTTGAATCTCAAGATTTTCAAGCGCCTCTATGCCCAAGAGCGTCAGGTAATTTGTTGGCATGCCGAGAGTGACGAGATTCGTCCCATCCCTGAAAGTGCTGAGTCTGCCCTGTTGCCTGAACAGGTAAAAACCAACGAACAACTCTTCCTCACAGGTCAGCATCTGGAACAATATCGTCACGCCACATGGAGTCCAATAGACTATTACGAGGAAGCTCTGCGCCGTGATCTCAACGATATCCGTTGCCTGAATGCGTTGGGCCTTTGGTACATTCGCAAGGGTCGTTTCGCTCTCGCTGAGGGATATCTGCGCAAGGCCGTGAAGCTCATCACCAAGCGAAATCCCAATCCATACGATAGCGAACCCATCTACAACCTCGCCCTCGCTTTGAAGTATCAGGGGCAACATCATGAGGCATACGAACTTTTCTGGAAAGCCACCTGGAGCAAGGCATGGGCTGATGCAGGCTATTTCGAGGCTACCAAGATCAGTATGATGCAAGGCCGTCTTGACGATGCGCTCGACGAGATAGAACGATGCCTGAGCAACAACTGGCACAACCACAAGGCTCGTGCGCTGAAAGCCGCTATCCTGCGCCTGATGGGCAAGAAAGAAGATGCGCTCAACGTGTGCGAGGAGGCTCTGAAAATCGATCTCTTCAACTACGGGTGCCGTTACGAGCAGTATCTGTTAACCGGCAATCAGGTTCTGCTTGACGAGATGACAGAAATGCTACAGGGACTCAGCAAGAACTATGACGAGGTGGCTCTCGACTACGATGCTGCAGGCCTCCATTCCGAGGCTCAGGCTATCTGGAAGCTGGCTATCGAACAGAAAGCCACTTCACCCATGACGTATTATTACTTAGGCCGTTACGACGAGGCAGAGAAGGCAGACTCCGCCTATTGCTTCCCCAACCGCCCAGAGGATGTCATCACTCTCGAAATGGCTAAGAAACAGCATCCCAACGGCGCAAAAGCTCCTTATTATCTTGGCTGCCTCTATTACGCTGCCCGCCAATACGACCTCGCTATCGAGAACTGGGAGCTATCTGCCAAGCTTGACCCAGCCTTCCCCACCGTCTGGCGTAACCTCGCCTTAGGCCGTTTCAACAAGCAGAATCGACAAGAAGAAGCCCTGGAGTACATGGAGCGAGCCTTCCATCTCAACGAGGACGACGAGCGCGTGCTCATGGAACTTGACCAACTTTACAAGCGTCTGCACAAATCTCATGCTGAACGTCTGGCCTTCCTGGAGAACTATCCTCAGCTGATTCTGCGTCGCGATGACCTTGTGCTGGAAGAGATTACGCTACTCAATCAGGTAGGGCGTCACGAAGAAGCCATGAGGAAACTCGACAATCACATCTTCCATCCCTGGGAAGGCGGTGAAGGCAAGGTGCCAGCACAATATCAGATCTGTAGAGTAGAACTGGCGAAGAAGGCTATTGTCAGCAAGAGATATGAGGAAGCTGTCATGATGCTGAACCAATGCCTCGAATATCCGCATCATTTAGGCGAAGGGAAACTCTATGGCGCCCAAGAGAATGACTTCCACTATCTTCTGGGTATCGCTTACGATGCGCTTGGTCAGAAGGAAAAGGCCAGAGAGTGTTGGGAAGAGGCAACGAAGGGACCTCAAGAGCCAGCTGCCGCAATGTATTACAATGATGCCAAACCCGACAAGATCTTTTATCAGGGCCTCGCACTCTATAAATTAGGGCGAAGAGATGAAGCTCATGGACGTTTCTACAAACTCATCAACTACGGTAAACAGCATGTCTTCGATAAAGTGATAATGGACTATTTCGCCGTATCCCTACCCGATCTCCTCATCTGGGAGGATTCACTTGACACGAAGAACCTGATCCATTGCAAATATATGCTTGCACTAGGATATTACGGTTTAGGCGATAAGGAAAAGGGACTCAAATATCTTGCAGAAGTGGAAGGTCTCGACAATAACCATCAAGGCATTCAGCAGTTCCGTACACTCATCGATGCCCGTCTATAAACTTTCCATCTATTAAATCCGCTGACTCGTGAAACAATATCACGCGTAGAAAGGACCAATCGAATTGGAAAGCGGTTGAATGGAGACAAATTCGATGGGAAGCCCATCAGGATCGTGTATAAAACAGCATTGTTCCCCATTAGGGGCAGTGCGGACAGGTTCATGAGGAACCCCCATACGCTCTAACTCTTGAATCGTTTGGGCCATATCGTCGACCGTGAAAGCGAGATGACGGAGGCCACAAGCCTCAGGATAGGAAGGGCGAACAGGTGAATCAGGGAAGGTGAAAAGCTCGATGAAATACTCTCCATTAAGAGAAAGTTTTGTCATCATCGAACGACGATCGGCACGGTATTCCTCACTGATTATCCGGCATCCCAGGACTCTGCAATAGAATCCTAAAGATACCTGATAATCAGAGCATATAATGGCTATATGGTTTACCCTTCGAAGTCTCAACATAGAGAAAGGAAAGGACTATACCTTAGGTAACTTCCAAGGCTCTCGATAAGTCTTGCACAGATAGGCATCAGCTTCTGCATCATGGAAGGTCTTACCATCCCATGTGAGTTTCTTGCCTGTGCGATAAGCGATGTTACCCAAATGAGCGAACTTGGCAATGTGGGCACCTATCTGGATGCTGGCATTGCAATTGAAGTTGCGATCCTTGATACAAGCCAGATGATTCTTCACGTGGAGATTGAGACCACCTTCACCGTATGATTTCTGAAGAGCAACAGGCTCCATACGCTCTTTGCCACTCACACGCTCAGGAATAACTTCCCATCCACCACGATCAATGACAAGGGTTCCATTCTCACCAACAAATCCTAAACCATGAGAACGCTTGTATCCACCATCATCGATACCAATAGCATGATCCCACATAACGGTGAAGTCATTGAAGGTATAGATGGTCTGCAAAAGATCAGGAGTCTCACATGCATCATCAGGATAACCAAACTTACCACCCGATGCCATGATGCTGTTGGGAGCAGTGACATTCATTCCATAAAGGGCATAATCGAGCAGATGAACTCCCCAGTCGGTCATCAAGCCACCAGCATAATCCCAGAACCAACGGAAAGTGAAATGGAAACGATTACGGTTGAAGGGACGCTTCGGAGCAGGACCAAGCCACATGTCATAATCTACTCCCTCTGGAACTGCCTCGTCGGGTTTAACCGGAATAGATGGGCACCATCCTTGATAAGAGAAGACGCGAACGGTACGAATCTTACCCAGCTTGCCGCTATGAACAAAATTCATGGCATCCTGCCAATGAGGATCGCTGCGTTGCCATTGTCCTACCTGCACAACGCGCTTGTATTTCTCAGCAGCACGAACCATAATGTTGCATTCTTCGATACTATTGCCCAAGGGTTTCTCGCAATAGACATCCTTACCTGCTTGGCAAGCTGCTACCAACTGAAGACAATGCCAATGATCAGGCGTACCGATAATAACAACGTCAACATCCTTGTTGTCGATGAGTTTACGCCAATCCTTGTATAGATGAGCGACTTTCTTCCCTTGAATTTTTTCAGCATCAGCAGCCCTACGATCCAAAACTCCTTGATCGATATCACTAAGGGCTATGCAATCTACTTCAGGATTGCGAAGAAACGATTGCAAATCAGAGAATCCCATTCCATTGCAACCTATCAAACCTACATGGATCTTGTCGTTTGCACCTACAGGTTTCGCAGCAGCACGGATCATGAGGGGACTTAAAGTAAGGCCTGCACTAAGGGCAGCGCTCTTCTCAATAAAATCTCTTCGTGTCATACTTTTTCTTTTTTAGGATTAATATGTAATTGTTTGATAATAAATTCATTCCAGATATTTGCTAAAGAACTCCCATAAGACTTCTCCAGTATCCATGTCATCTGTGAACCAGCAATGAGGCGCATCAGTTACCTCGTAAAGCCAAACCTCTGTTCCTTGGTCACCACGCAGATATTTATGACGAATGATAGGACGGTGTTTGCGAGTTTGTTCGTAAACTATCGTATCGCGTTCCTCTATTTCACAACGATCGGCAACAGCTACAGCATAAACCGCCATCGGAACAGCAATATAGGGATTCCATCCACCTTTGTTATCTGGATCGCCTTCCCAAATGGAAGTCTTATCACTGGTACCATGAATCTCCAAAAAGGGAATGGGACGAGGAATCCTGCGTTCCTTATATATCCAACGCATGGTAAGACCTGCAATGGAGCCAAATGCCTTAAAGACTTTCTGGTCAGAATAAGCTAAAAGATAACACATCTCACCCCCATTCGACATTCCTGACAAGAAAGTATTCTTGGCACTAAGATGATACTTTTTCTGGACATAACGGGCCATTCGACACATTGTCTTCACGTCATCAACCTTCCACCCATCCTGCATTGGATACCCCACATTCCAACTATGTTTCCCTGTTGGGTCTTTAAGACCAAGAGGAATACAGACCGCAAACTTATGCTTATCGGCAGTTTGACATGCCAGATCATTCACCTCACCAGGACTACTATATCCATGTAACATGAAAAGTAATGGGGCATCCTGAGGAAGTCCTTGGGGGAGATATAGACGGAAGACACGATACTGCCCATCCACCTTGAGACTATCACGAATGTACTCACGGGCATTTAAAGTGCCAGAACTCAAGCTTAAAAGAAATACTAAGATGGGGAAAATTCTAACCTTCATAAGATATATTTATAAAAGATTTTTACTTTGCCTGATTATATCCCTCCGCATGAAGAAGTTCTACGATGCGAGACCGCAGATCACCTTGGATGATAATCTCGCCATCCTTTACGGAACCTCCCACTCCACACTTCTGCTTAAGCATTCTCCCCAACGCAATCAAATCTTCATCTGAACCCACGAAACCACGAACGAGAGTAACCGTCTTTCCTCCTCTTCCAGCACGCTCCATACTGACGCGAAGTTTCTGTTGTTGCTTGGGTAAGGTGGAAGGCTGATCTGAACTTTCCTCAATAAAGTTGAAATCAAGATTAGTACTATAAACCATACCCAATCGACGTTTCCAATCGTTGTTCGCCATATCCTTTACTCCATATAACTGTAAGAATTATTTCAAACCATATTTACGTAGGATTCTGGTCACAGGCTTGATGATAGACTCAGCCCAAAGCGTATAGCCGTAGTCTCCAGGATGAACGCCATCCACGCTTGTTTCATGGGTAGGTGAAGTAGCATTTGTCTTGCGGATATAGTAAACATCATCATAGCGCTTGACCGCTACTTTCATGATGCTGTCCACAAAGTCTTGGCGAGATTGCTCGTTTTTCTGATTCGCCAGGCTGAAATTGCGATATTCGCGGTAGATGGTACGTTGAAAGATTAATGGCTTGCCAGGATGAGCCTTCTGGAGTTTCTCAATAAAAGGAAACAATCTGTCTCGAATCTCTGGAATGCTTGGATTGGAGAAAGTGTCGAAAACAAAGGCATCAGCTTGGGTGGCACAAAGGACATCGCAGAAATAGGATTGAAGCTTGCAATTGCCTGCACATCCCAGATTGAGAACCTGGTATCCAGTCGCACGGCTGAACTGGGAGGGATAGCACATACCTGGACGGGAAGTGCTGCTGCCATGAGTAAAGCTGCTGCCAAAGAAAGCGATGCGATGGCGGAAAGGATTCTGGAGAGGCTCAATGTGACTGCCTTCCTGCACTCCTATCTGCACGCTGTACTCCTCACTCTGAAGCGGGAAATAGAGCAAGCACTCCTTTTCTGAGTTATCCATATTGTTGAGCACAACCTGGTTACGCCCTAAATCCTTGTCTGGGGCTACAGCTGAATTGGCAAACAACCATTTGCCATCCTTGCGGATATAAAGGTCGAATCCACGGGCAGCATGTCCATTCGTGTTATTGGGAAAATTTACGGAACCATACGAGGTTTTTACAGAAATGACGGTAGAATTGGTGCGAAAGGCACAAGTCATACCTACGCTAAAACGCACCTGATTGTTTTCGCTCTTCGTGAAACCTGTGAATCGTATCGTGTCCACACGTTGATAAGGAACGGGATTCTCAGGGAAAAACTGACCAAGCATCGTCAAATCAGTAGCCTCCGTGAAAACATATTTCACATCCTTGGGAGTCTGAGCGAAGGATACATTGCTCAGCAAAACAACCAAGACAAAAGAAAATCTAAAATGCCTCATATCGCATATAAAATTTCAACACGTTAACTTCCTTGTTTCAACACGTTGTCTTTCCGATTTCAACACGTTGTCTTTTCAATCTCGACACGTTGTCTTTTTCCTATACCTTCAGGAAGACTTTATGCTTATAGAGGAAGTAGAGGAAAAGCCATTGGACAGCTATGAAACAGCATTCTGCCACGATGGATTGATAAACCTCAGGGAACTGGTTGACGAACCCGTCGAAGAGTGCATGCTGAACCCCATTGAAGAAGGCGAAACGGCGTGCCAGATAGATGGTAATGGAATTCATACCAATCACCACGAAGAAGAAATCCCAATGCCGCCAGTTCAATACATCTATAATATAATAGAAGAGAGCGAACATCAACAAAGAATAACCAGCCACAGCACATACGAAGGAACTTGACCAGAGAGCTTTATTGATAGGATAGAAGAAATTCCATCCCCAACCGATCAAAGCAAAAGCCACTCCTGCCAAAGCGATATAGAGAGCTTTCTTGCGGCGAGAATAGAGAGCATCATCCAATTTGACGAATCTACCCGTCAGCATACCCAACAAGGCCGTACCAATAGCTGGAATAGTAGAGAATAGACCCTCAGGGTCATACTCAGGGCGATAGCAATGGACACCAAGAATTACTCTGTCGAGCCAGCAGCCAATATTCCACTCTTTAGAAAGAGGATCAGCTCCTTCTGGTGCACCTGGGGCAATAAGCAAGATATTGCACAACCAATAGCCAATAAGTATAAAGGCTATAATGGCGATGATTTTCTTCAGGTCCTTTACGCTGGTGTATATCAAAGCAGCAAACATCCAAGCCAAACCTATACGCGAAAGGACGGAACAGAAGCGAACGGTATCCCAATGGAAATCGAGCAAACCATTGTAAAGCAATCCCAGAAAGGCAAGCATCAGGCCACGATAAATGATTTTCTTGTAGATTGCTCCCTTTGACTTCCCTTTCTCCAACTGATTTGCCAGAGAGAATGGCCAGGAAATACCAGCTATGAAGAGAAAGAGAGGGAAGATCGTGTCGTGATGTCGAAGTCCATCCCAAGGCACATGGCCCATATGGTCAGAAATTACTTGCCAAGCTCCATTGTCAGGAAACAATTTGGCAATAGCCACGATGAGAGCTGCTCCACCAGAGATGAAAAACATATCGAAACCTCGCAAAGCATCCAATGATTCAAGTCGTTTCATAGTATTCATTTTTTTCATATTAAACTTGGGAATATAGGGACAAATTTACAAAAGAATTTCAGAAAAAAGCCTTCACAAGAACAAAAACTCTGTTTTAATGCTCACTTTTCTTGAAAAAGACATAAGAAATGCGGATATTTGCAACAGAAAAGTAGAAACTTAACGAAAACAGTCACATGAACAAGTATTTAAGCACATTGGGAATCGTTTCATTACTTCTTTCGATTACAGCATGCAGCTCTCATCAGGAATACACCATGACTAAATCGGAACTGATGGACAAAATCCAAGGTAGTTGGGCCGCTCAAACCATCGGCTGTGCCTATGGTGGACCCACAGAGTTCCGATATCAAGGGCAAACAATCGCGGACAGTATTCCCATCGAGTGGACGGATCATCAGGTAAAGGATTTCTTTGACAATCAACCTGGACTATATGATGATGTTTACATGGATTTGACTTTCCTTGACGTATTGCATCGATTAGGGAAAGATGCCCCTGTAGATTCCTTCGCATTAGCTTTCGCTCATGCTGAATATCCTTTATGGCACGCTAATCAAGCTGCCCGCTACAACATCCTCCAAGGAATCATGCCCCCTGAATCAGGACATTGGCGCAACAATCCACATGCTGATGATATCGACTATCAGATAGAAGCTGATTACGCTGGCATAATATGTCCTGGATTGCCCAATCTGGCCAGTCACTATTCTGACAAAATAGGACATATCATGAACTATGGTGACGGATTTTATGGAGGAGTCTTTGTTGGCGCTATGTATACCCAGGCTTTCATTATGAAGGATATTCCAACCATCATCAATAATGCTCTGCAGACAATCCCTGCTGAGAGTCATTTCTATCAATGTATAAATGATGTGATTAAATGGCACAGCGAGTACCCTGATGATTGGCGTCAGACCTGGCAACTTTGTCAAGAGAATTATGCTGATGAGGTAGGTTGCCCTGAAGGAGTAAAACGTCCTTTGGACATCGATGCCAGTATCAATAGTGCCTACATCGTAATTGGCCTGCTCTATGGTGAAGGAGATTTTGGCAAGACGATGGAGATCGCTACCCGTTGCGGACAAGACTCTGACTGCAACCCTGCATCGGCTGCTGGCATCTTGGGATGCATGATGGGATATAGCCAAATTCCAGAGGTATGGAAGGCAGGATTGAAGGATATAGAAGACCGACCTTTCAAGTTTACAAATATCTCATTGAAAAAAGCTTCTGAATATAGTTTTGAATTGGCACTTCAAAACATTAAACAAACAGGAGGACGTGTCTCTGAAGACAAAATCACACTCCGCCCTGAGAAACCCAAAGTTGTTCCTATGGAAGAAAGTTTTTCTGGCATTATACCTAAAGAACTGCTCCCAGGAAACACATTGGATCAACTCGGAAAAATTGAATTTGATGGTTGCGGTATCGTTATCAGCAACTGGATTCAAAGCCCTCGTCCTGATTATGTGGCAGAAGTAGAAGTCTACATTGATGGCAAATTAGAGAAAACTGTTACTTCGCCTGCTAACTATCATGATCGAAGTCAAGAACTTTGTTGGTTCTATGATCTGGCAGAAGATCACCACACATTAGAACTTAAATGGCTTAATCCTGAGGAAGGAATCCAAATAAACTGCCACAGTATCCTGATTTACACTAAAAAACAAACAGAAAAAGAATAATGAGACCCCAAATAGTTACAATGATGCTGTGTGCCACGCTGACTCTTGGCGCACAAAATATTACAGGAAGAATCACATGCAAAGACAAAGGAGTACCCAATGTGATAGTATCTGATGGATATGAATTAACAAAGACCAATCACGAAGGATACTACGAATTACGCTCTTTGAAGAAAAATGGATACGTTTTTTACACATTGCCTTCAGGTTATGAGCCAGAAGTGAGGAATGGCTTCGATCCAATGTTTTGGGCTCAACTGACTGAAGACATAAACACGAACGAAGAGCATAACTTTAAACTAAATAAGGTTAAAAACAAAAAATATTATTTGGTAGCAGGCGCTGACAGCCATTTGGCTAACCGCAGAAACGATATCAATCAGTTCCGAAACAGCTATCTGGAAAGTCTTAAGAAAGAGATAAAACAGGCTGGCAAAACTCCCATCTATTCCACTATCCTGGGCGACCTCTCATGGGATACCTATTGGTACAAAAACAACTACGGCCCCAAACATTTCATGAAAACTCTGGCAGATGAAGGTTATCCTATCATCCTGTTTCCTGTTATAGGAAATCATGACAACAATGGTGCCATCCATGAAGGCGAGATTTGCGACTTCCAGTCAGCTGGTATGTTCCGGCAGATTATTTGTCCAAACTATTATTCGTATAATCTGGGTGAAGTCCATTATGTAGTACTCGACGATATCTTTTACAAGAATGCTGACACCAATGGGAAATATAATAAGGGCATTGTGGGATCTCGCAATTACGATGGATACATTACTCCTGAGCAACTCAATTGGCTCCGCAAGGATCTGGAATATGTAAATAAGGAAACGCCCATCATCGTGGAAGTTCATATTCCCGTGTGGAGACACGATCCTTATAATTTCGAGATCTATGCCTCTTTAACTAACCACAATAACGAAAACTCCAGTGAGGCTCTATGTGAGTTGCTGAAAGACTTCAAACAAGTACATATTATCTCAGGGCACACTCATATCAACTATCATGCTCATCCTGAAGCCTATCCAAATATTCACGAGAACAATATAGCGGCTATTTGTGCTACATGGTGGGCAACAGGTGAACTGACAGGTCGACACATTTGCAAAGATGGTTCACCTGGTGGTTACGAACTTTTCTCCATTAATGGGAAAAAGATCAAATGGCAGTATCATTCCACTGAGAAAAACGATGAATCCCAATTCCGTATCTATGATATGAATAAGGTAAAGGAATTCTATCAAACCGATGAAACCATAAAGGCTATCTTAGAGAAATATCCCAATCGAACAAACTACGGTACAATTGGTGATAATAACATTCTATTGAACATCTATGATTACGACAGAGATTGGAAGATTAAGGTGACAGAAAATGGCGTAAGCTTACCTGTTAAACGAGTAACTACTGAAGATCCGCTCCATACCCTAACTTACGATGTTCCTACGTTCAAAGCTGAAGGAACTTATGGATCAGGTTCCATTACAGGTATATATGGCCATTTCTTCCTCATTCAAGCTAATACAGCTACAGAGGATATAAGCTTCAGTGTGACTGACTCATTCGGACAAACTTACACTACCAAGTTCCATCGACCCGCTCCCTACACTATAAAAATGCAATAACACACAGAAATCGATACTAAATCAATGAAAATATCATATCGTACCATACTGCTGATTGCTGCCATAATGAGTCAAATCTCCATTCGGGCACAATATGACTGGACAGCAATGATCAACAATGCCAGTTTCGAAAAAGGGACTTCAGGATGGACACTTGACAGTAATGTGTCAGGATGGGAAGATTATTTCATAGCCACCGAAGGAGCAGCTGATGGCGTCAGACACTATAATATTTGGGCACAACGTGTCAGGTCTCTCAACATCTATCAAAATGTGACACTCCCAGCTGGTAAGTATACATTATCAGCCCAACTAAAATCAAATACGCAGGGACTCAATAATCAGCATGTCTATGCTGTCACCAAATCTGGAGTCAAAAATTCTGGTACACTTGCCTCTGCAGGAAATATGGAATGGACGACACTAAATGTGGATTTCTCCATCGACGAAGAAGAAACCATAACTATTGGAGCTCGAAGTACTGGTAACGGATCCACAGAAAAAGGATGGTTCTGCATCGATGACTTCCGTCTAAAAAGCAGCACTGGCGAGTGTCCACATCAATCTGTAGAGCAAGTTACATCAGCCATAACTCTCAATGCAAACAGTGAACTCCATATTACAAGTAACACACCATTCTCAACTACAGGATTTGTAGACATTGCTAATACTGGGGCTGTCATCTACTTCGATGGTTTACGCCCCTCATCGGTAATGCGCAGTCTTTCCCATATTACTATACAAGGCGAAACTGCTAAAAGTGAACAAAACTGCCAGTTACGCCCCTATGATCATGGTACGCTATTACTACCCTATGGCGTCGAGAGTCAAGAGGAAGACGGTTTTCATCCACTCACTGTCTATAGCGAGCAAAACTGCCAAGGCACATCATGCAACCTCTTCGGCATCGAGAATAGCAATGGATACATGAACACATTAAGCAATGACAAACTCAATAATCAGATTCGCAGTTTTACCCTCAAGCGAGGATACATGGTTACCTTCGCTTTACAAAATGAGGGTTATGGGTATCAACGCTGCTTCATAGCAAGTGACAAAGATTTGGTAGTCAATGAGTTGCCTGACATCATGGACAAACGCATTAGCTCATATCGTATCTTCCGCTTTAATAATATTGGCAAAAATGGTGTAGCAAACATCACTGATCAAGGACGACTCCGTAAACTTAACTGTACATGGACCTATACATGGGGAGCAGGTCAAAGTTTGGGTACCGATTATGAATGTGTACCACACATGAATCACCTATGGAGCAATTCTACATATTCGTTAGGTGCTAATGATCAGTCACCTTACCTCAAAACTGACAATGAGCCAGGTAACAGCAGTGATCCATCACCTGCCACAGTGCTCCAAGAATTAGAGCGATGGAATGATCTTATGCGAACTGGTCGACGACTGCTCACACCTTCCTCACATGATGGGAGTACCAATTGGTTTGCTACCTTTTTAGACAGTATCGACTCCAGAGGTTGGCGATGTGATGTCTTAGACATACACTGCTATTGGAACGAAGGAACATACAACAACATCAAGAGTTCATGGGTGGATCGATACAAACGTCCCGTCTGGATTACAGAATTTATCTGGGGCGCATCCTGGAGTGGAGGATTAGGTATTTTCAGTGTGGCAACAACAAGCGATCAACGCAACAATCCATCTGCTGAAATACTCGAGCAAAACAAAAACGTATTGACTCGTATTTGGAACAAACTTAATGATTGGGATTACGTGGAGCGATATGCTTATTGGAATGACGAAGCAAACTGCTCTAAAATCATGATCAATGGGAATCTGACACCTGCAGGTGAAGTATATGCTCAAATGGAGACTGGTACAAGTTACTCAGGCAATTACGATTTCATACCCGCCAATTGGCGACTCGATCCCCCAAAGGATTTAACAGCTACTTTGAATCAAGTAACACATATTTGCACAATTTCATGGACAACCTACAATGGCGACCTATCCAACACAATGGCTTTACAGCGTAGAGTGAACTCTGGAACGTGGGAGACTTTACAGGAGTGGACTCGACCAGATCAACTTAAATATACTTATCGAGACGAATTAACAGAAACGGGGAATTATGAATACCGAATTCATGAGGTAAGTTACAAGAACACGAATGTAAATAGTCCTAGTGTAAGCGTATATGCTGCCTACAGCAATGGCACTGAACAATTACAATATGGAACCGTGCAAACAAGCAATACGGAAACCATGAAAGTAACATGCAAGGAACTTGACAGTCGCCCTATCGTCTTTATGGGAATCCCCACCAATTCCAACAGCACATTAGGACTGGTGCCGCACATCAGTTCCATCACTAATAATCAATTCACTTTCAATTTCCAGCCGTGGAACCTACCTGGCACAAGCTTGATGAGCAAAAATGAGAGTATAGATTTTCTTGCGATCAAGGCTGGTGATTATCAGTGGGGAGATTTGCGTGCTGAAGTAGATACTTGTCAGTACACTCGTGAAGATGGCACCATTTCTAAAGGAATCCAAGAAACCCCTGTCGAGATTTTCTACAACAAGCCTTTCCCTGAAGACGTTATTCCCGTTGTGATAGTACAACCCTTCAAAATTGGAAATAGCTCGCTCCCTGTGATTGCTAAAGCTTATGACATCACAAATCAAAGTTTTAAAATAAAACTATTCAAACAAAATGGGGAGAAGAGTCACATTTCATCACATTCTGTATATTATATGGCCATTACTCCTGGCTCTGCAAATCTGGACGAACGAGGCAAAAGTATTCATGTAGGTAGATTTAAGAATCCAGTGGGTGGATCGAGTGCTGTGCAGTGCTATTTCCTGAATAATGAAGGAGGGCAAATATATTATAAAGACCCATACATTATTGCCCAGACCCAAACACTTAATTTGGATTATGCAAGTCTTCTGCGTCGCACATCAGACAATACACTTAAAGTGGAAGATGCTGAAGGAAATACATATCGAGGTACCTCAGGCATACGTATTCGTCGCCAGATGGACAGCAGTCTCTCTACAGCTGAACTGGGAACCAACTCTGCCTCTGAAAATGGAGATTACGTAGGTTACGTGGTTATCAATAATCTGACCATTTCTGGTGAGACAAAAATTACCACTCCAAAGAACTATACCCCAATCTCTGATGGTTTCATTTATGATCTTCAGGGGCGAAGAATCCCACACGATGCGCCTATCCTTCCAGGAATCTACATCCGAAATGGACATAAGGTCCTGATAAAATAAACAAGATTTATAAAGCAACCATAGAAACTATTATGCTCTATTCTTCCAGTTCAAAGTTGCTAACCCTGCTTGTG
>CAMKMK010000029.1 GCA_946413885.1 uncultured Prevotellaceae bacterium | reverse complement strand
CTCAAAATCTTGTCTTTACATGATAATAACTACGCATTTGTCGGATGAACCAAAAAAATGGGCTGCATCCATAGATACAACCCATACATAAGACTGTTTTTGTCCGCTAATTATTCAGCCTCGGGAGCAGCAACGGTATCAACAGCAACAGTGTCAACGATTTCTTCAACCTCTTCTACTGCTACAGTGTCGCATACCTCATCGCAGGTGTTCTGCTCAGCCTTGTTACCACAAGAAGCGAATGAAACAGCTACTACAGCTGCGAACAAAAATGCTAACTTTTTCATTTTCTTTTGCTTTTTAATCTGTAAAACAATCAATTGCTTATTAAAACGGTGCAAATGTACGCACTTTTTCAATACGATGTTCTTTTTTTGAGAATAATTTTTCAACTTTTTTTAAGTCATTTTATTAAAGTTTTGTAAATCAACCATTTACATTTTCCGCAAAAACTCCATTTATTTGCATAATTGCTGATTTTGCATTATCTTTGCATTATGTATCAGTTCAAAGGATTGAAAGCCGCTTACTTTACGCTGGGGTGTAAACTGAATTTTGCAGAGACCAGCAGCGTGAGCCAACAGCTGCGACAGGCAGGTGTTGAGACTGCCCGCAAGGGTGAGCTGGCTGATATCTGCATCGTGAATACTTGTAGTGTGACAGAGGTGGCTGACCATAAATGTCGTCAGGCCATCAGCCGCATTGTGCGCCAGCATCCTGGAGCCTTGGTGGTTGTCACAGGGTGCTATGCCCAACTCAAACCTCAGCAGGTAGCGGACTTGGAGGGTGTGGATTTGGTGCTGGGTTCTGAGCAGAAGGGCGACATCCTGCGGTACATTGCTGAAAGATTGGAAATGATGCCTGAGGAGCGTGCTTTGGTTGCTCATGAGTTCCATACGGTGAAGACTGCGGACATCCGTACTTTCATGCCCAGTTGCGCGTGTGGTGATCGAACCCGCTATTTCCTGAAGGTTCAGGATGGGTGTGACTATTATTGTACCTATTGTACCATCCCTATGGCACGAGGAAGGAGCAGGAACGGCAGCATCGCCTCAATGGTGGAGCAGGCTCAGGATGTGGTTCGTCAGGGTGGTCACGAGATTGTCATCACGGGCGTAAATATTGGAGATTTTGGTCGTACGACGGGGGAGAGTTTCCTGGATTTGATTCAGGCGTTGGATGAGGTGGAAGGGATTGACCGCTATCGCATCAGCAGCATCGAGCCTAACCTTCTGACGGACGAGGTGATTCAGTTCTGTGCCCAGAGTCGTGCTTTCATGCCTCATTTCCACGTGCCTCTCCAGAGTGGTTCCGACGAGGTGCTTCGCCTGATGCATCGCCGCTATGACACAGCGCTTTTTGCCAGCAAGGTGGACCGTATCCACGAGTTGATACCTGATGCATTTATCGGAGTGGATGTGATAGTGGGTACACGAGGCGAGACGGAAGAGTTGTTCTCTAAGGCTCGAAACTTCATGGAGCAGTTGGATATCTCACAATATCACGTCTTTTCCTATAGCGAGCGACCAGGAACGCAAGCCCTGAAGATACCTCATCAGGTTCGACCTGAGGAGAAGCATCAGCGAAGTCAGCAGATTTTGCAGATAAGCGATACGAAGTTGCATGATTTTTATCGTCGATTTGCAGGAACCACGCGCCCTGTTCTCCTTGAGCGTAGCCGTAGGAGGGGCATCATGTATGGGTTTACTGATAATTATATTAAGGTAGAGTTGCACGTCTCAGCCGATCAGCCAGACAACGTGATAGTGCCTGTTCGTCTGGGTGACTTCAGCGCTGACAGGTATGCATTAATGGGAGAAATAGTATGAGCCAGACGACATTAGAGCAGGTTAGGGTAGCGGTTGTCATTCTTAATTGGAACGGCGCCAATATGCTTCGACAATTCCTTCCTTCCGTCTTGGAGGATACACCTGAGGCGGATATCATAGTGGCTGACAATGCCAGTACGGACGACTCTATCTTGTTGTTGGAGAAAGAGTTTCCCTCCGTTCGTCGTATCCTTCTTGATCGGAATTATGGCTTTGCGGAAGGATACAATCAAGCCTTGCGTCAGGTGGAGGCTGAATATTATCTCTTGCTCAACAACGATGTGCGTGTTACGCCAGGTTGGCTCCATACGATGCTTGCCTATTTGGATTCTCATCCCCAGGTAGTCGCCTGTCAGCCTAAGCTACGTTGCGAATGGGCTCCAGAAACATTGGAATATGCAGGAGCCTCAGGTGGATATATCGACCGTTTTGGCTATCCCTATTGTCGAGGTCGCTTGTTAAGTACGGTGGAGGAAGATAAGGGTCAGTATGATGATGTTGTTACCGTCTCCTGGGGCACAGGTGCCGCTTTGATGATACGAAGCGATATCTATTGGCAGGTTGGCGGGTTGGATGGCCGCTTCTTTGCTCACCAGGAGGAAATCGATTTGTGTTGGCGAATCCGTAGCAGAGGTTACGATGTGGTGTGCATCCCCCAGAGTGTGGTTTATCATTTGGGTGGAGGCACATTGCCTAAGGAGAGCCCGCGCAAGACCTATCTGAATTTCCGCAACAACCTGTTGCTTCTGTATAAGAACCTGCCTGAAGAGAGCCTTCGTTCTGTCATGAGATGGCGTTTCTGGCTCGATGCTTTGGCATCCCTGCATTTCTTGCTCAAGGGTGAGTTCTTGAGTTTCGTGGCTGTGTGGAAGGGACGAAGGGATTTTTATCGTATGAAGTCGGATTTCAAAGCTGACCGCGAGCGCAATCTTCAGGCTACCGTTTCTGTAGGGAAGCCTATCCAGTCATCTTTCAGCCTGCTTTGGCAATACTATGCGCTTCGACATCATACGTTTGATCGTTTACCCAATATGAAATGATTTTTCTAACCTTTTTAATTTGATTTGTGATTATGGCAAGTAGAAGAGATTTTTTGAAAGGTGCATCCGTGCTCACTTTAGGAGGTGTGCTTGCACCTGAGTTGGCTTTTTCTGCACCAGCTGTGAAGAAAAACAAGGCAGCCAAAGGTAAGACTTTGGGCTTGCAGACCTATTCATTGGGCCCTGAGTTGAACAAGGATGGCAAAATGGCTGAGGTGCTGGTGAAATTGCATGATGCTGGCTATACCGAACTGGAATTGGCAGGCTATGACGGTAACGGAAAGGTGAGCGGAGTGCCTATGGCTGAGTATAAGAAAATGGTGGATGATGCAGGCTTACGTGTCATGAGCTCCCACATGAATCCTCGTTTGGATCGTGGTGAGAAGTATGGCAAGGAAACTCTAAGCAAGATTAGCGACTTCTGGAAGAAGGCTTGCGATGACCATGCTGTTTTCGAGATGCCCTATATTGTTCAACCTGGTTTGCCAGGCATCAATAGTTTGGAGGATGCCCAAGCGGTGGCTGAAGTCTTTAATGTGGCTGGCGAGATCAGCAAGAAATATGGCATGCAATGGGGATACCACAATCATGACCGCGAGTTTGGTCGCGTGACGGCAGGCGGTGATCGTGTCAACACGGATCATCATGCGCGAAATGGTCGCCAGATTGAGGAAGTCTTCATCACAGAGACTGATGCAGACAAGGTAGCTATCGAGTTGGATGTCTATTGGACGGTAATGGGTGGCCAGGATCCAGTTGAATGGATCGACAAGTATCCTACTCGAATCCAACTCCTTCATATCAAGGATCGTCTGGTTTTAGGCCAAAGTGGAATGATGAACTTTGAGCAGATCTTCAAGCATTTCTATGCAAATGGTCAGAAGATATATTTCGTTGAGGTAGAGGATATTGGCAGCGGTCACCAGATGGAACGTGTTCAGGCAAGTGCCCAATATTTGATTTCCTCCAGTTTCGTGAAGTAAATCCTTCTCTTCAGTAGCATATTTGTCTTTCGAGTCCCTGTTGACAATTTGCTCACTTAAAGGAATAGCAGGCAGAAACCTCCAGAAAGGAACTGCCTGCTATTCTTATGCTTCGTGCCGGATGACACGTTTCGAGCGTTATACTTTCCTGATGCTGAAGCGACGTTTTTGCGGCGTGTTCAGTTGATAGATGCGGCGCACGATGTCGCGCGGTCTCCTTTCTTGAAAGGAGCGATCGTTTGGGCATTCACGTTTGTTGCCATCAGGGTGGCCAAAAGAATCAGAGTGAGGATTTTCTTCATCGTTGTGTTTCTTTAACGATGCAAATTTGCGATTTTTTTTGTCCAAACGTGGGATTTTACTTAACTTTGCGCAAGAATTTGAAACTTTTAGTCTGTCAATATGGAAATACTGAAATTCAATCCGATATTTAAACCCACTCTATGGGGTTCAGAGACGTGGGTTGTCTCTGCTGTGAAAGGTTCTGAGTCTGTTGTTCTTAGCGGCAGTTGTCGCGGAATGACGCTTCCCCAGATACTCAACGAATACGGTTCCGACTTTGTTGGAAAGAAGAATTACGAGCGCTTTGGCAATGATTTCCCCTTGCTCATCAAGTTCATCGATGCCCGTCAGGATTTGAGCATTCAGGTTCATCCTGATGACTTGCTCAGTCAGCGCCGTCACGGTAAGATGGGTAAAAACGAGATGTGGTACGTGGTGGATGCTGATCGTGGCAGCCAGTTGATAGCAGGTTTCCGTCAGCGAACAGAGGTTGCCGATTATGCTCAGAAAGTGGCTGATGGGAGCATCGAGAATGATCTCAACAAGGTAAATGTCAATCCTGGGGACTGTTTCTATATCCCTGCGGGTCGAGTTCATGGAATTGGAGCCGGCATGGTGATTGCTGAGATTCAGCAGACCAGCGATGTCACCTATCGCATCTATGACTATTTGCGCAGGGATCGTAATGGCAATCTGCGTGAGTTGCATACGGAGTTGGCTCTCGAAGCCATCAATTTTGATGATATCACAGAAGACCCTAAGGTTCACTATACTGAGAAGCGCAATGCCGTTGCGGAACTGGTCAGCAGCCCCTTCTTCACCACCAATGAATTGAAACTGGATGCTCCTTTTACCCGCCAGTACGACGAGATAGATTCTTTCCGCGTTTACATGTGTTTGAGCGGTGAATGCTGCTTCCTCGATTCAGAAGGTCACGGCATGTTCCTCCATGCAGGCGAGTCTGCTGTGGTTCCTGCCAGCACGAAGAAAGTGACCATCGTTCCTGACAATGAGGTGAAGTTGCTTGAGAGTTTCGTGGAATAACCTCTTTAGCCCTTGATGGAAACCGCACTCTACCTGATACCTGTCACATTGGGTGACACGCCCATTAGCCAGGTTCTTCCAGCCTACAATCATGATATCATCATGAATATCAGGCATTTCGTCGTGGAGAATGTTCGTTCTGCACGTCGTTTCTTGCGTCAGGTGGATCGTGATTTTCCCATCGATGACAGCACCTTCTACGAGATGGGAAAGCATGCTCAGGGCGATTTCTCCACTTACCTGAAACCTCTTCAGCAAGGAATGCCAGTAGGTGTTATCAGCGAGGCAGGATGTCCAGCCGTAGCCGATCCAGGAGCCGATGTGGTGGCTATTGCCCAACAAAAGGGCTTTCGCGTTATCCCCTTGGTAGGTCCCAGCAGCATGATAATGGCAGTTATGGCGAGTGGCCTCAACGGGCAAAGTTTTGCCTTCAATGGCTACCTCCCAGTCGACGAGTCAGATCGTGCCAAGAAACTGAAAGCTTTGGAATCGCGTGCTTGGAACGAGTCACAGACGCAGCTTCTCATCGAAACTCCTTACCGCAACCGCAAGATGTTTGAAGCCATTCTTCACACGCTTCGCCCTCAAACCCGCCTGTGTGTGGCTGCTGGAATCACTACGGCTGACGAGTACATCCACACTCATTCCATTCAGGATTGGAAGAGAATTCAACTTCCTGACCTCAGCAAAATCCCCACCATCTTCCTGATAGGACGATAGGGCAGGAAAGTCCCTAAAAACACCTCCCAAAGACACAACACGTCGAAACCTCGAACACAACACGTTGAAATCGCAAAGACAACACGTTGTGTTTGGGGTTTCAACACGTTGTCTTTTTTCGTACTTTTATAACCAAAAAAGCTCACGCTGATTGGCGCGAGCTTTGATTTCATTTCCTATGATGTCTTACATCTTGGTAGCGTACTGAACCCCTTTGAAGAAGCCAATGCTTTCGGCAATTTCATTGAAGGAGTCGCTCATGTTCTTCTCGTACTCCAGACTGACAGCACCTGAGTAACCTGTCTTGCGAAGAACCTTGATGAATTTGGGGAAGTCGATGATACCTCGACCTAATTCAATGGCATGACCTGCCTTGTTGGGACCAGTAACATCTTTCAAGTGAATGTCGAAGACACGAGTCTTGTAGCGTTGCAAATCCTTGAGTGAATCGCTGCCAAAGCGCAGGTTGTGGCCGATGTCAAGACACATGCCCAGACGAGGATCGCGATTCTTCACGTTGTTCCAGATCTCTGTGGCATCTGGGTAGAGATTCATGTCTGGACCATGCAAGTGGATGGCCACGCGGAAATTGTATTCCTGAATCTTTTTCTCCACGTAATCCAGGATGTCATAGTGGGGCACTTTCTGGTCATCGAGGTATCCAGGTACAGCTACAATCAGGTCAACTCCCACACGTTTTGCATAGGCGAAGGCACGATCCACTTCCTGCTCGTTCTTCATGTAGATAGGACCTACGCCATAACCTGTCACGTCAGCAGCTTTCAGCTTAGCTTTGAACTCGGCTATCTTCTGCTCGTTGCTGTCGAGTGGAAGATGGAAGTCCTTGATGCAAAGATAATGTACGTCCAACTTCTTCAGGAATGCCAGGGTGGTGTCGATGTCGAACTTCACGAAAGTGTATCCTGCCATGCTGATTTTGAACTTGTCGTCAGGCATCTCTTTCTTGATGGTAGAATTCTTGCCATTTTTCTCCTCTGGAACTGGTGTCTCGAAGGGAGCTTCGTGTGCTTGCATACTGGAAGGGATGGCCATTGCGGCTGCGCTTGCCATACCGGCTTTCATAAAATCTCTTCTGTTCATAATATTTTAAATATTTGTTAATTAGGTAGAAAGAATAGTTGTCTTTATATGATCTCGTAGTTCTCCACCTTCTCTGTATATTCATGCAATCGATGGTAGAAAGGATGACGACAGAGGGTGGCTTGGTGTCCAATCAAGATCAGTTTCATTCGAGCACGGGTGATGGCTACGTTCATGCGCCGCAGGTCGCGTAGGAAGCCTACTTCTCCCTTCTCGTTGCTACGTACCATACTGATGACAATGATGTCGCGTTCCTGTCCTTGGAATCCATCTACCGTATTGATGGTGATCAGATGGCGGAAGGGTCTCCAGTAAGAGTCTCGCTTAACCAGTTGGCGAAGCAGTCGGACTTGCCCTTTGTAAGGACTGATGAGGCCTACGTCAAGACGTTCGTAAAGAATGCGGTCGCGACCTATTTTGTCGAAGTAGTTCTTCAGGGTCAAGAGGGTGAGTGCTGCTTCTGCTGGATTCTGACGACTTGTACTGTCATCGGCCTGATTCTCAACGTATTCTGCTTCATCAGGCGTGTCTATCCACTCGATGGCGGTATCCCAATCCAGAATGCTTCGATACTTCACGCTGGGGTCGCTGGTGAGATGACCGCCATAAAACTCGTGGTTGGGGAACTGCATGATAGCATCGCACATGCGGTACTGGACGGTAAGCAGACTGACACAGGCAGGTTTGTTGTCCACAATCTGTTGCATGAGCGTGTGGTCCAACCCTCCTTGAATCGCCTCGAGGCATTTGATGGTGGGAGGCAATTGCCGATGATCGCCAGCCAGGATGACACGATCGGCCTTCTGAATGGCTATCCAGCAACTGGCTTCCAGAGCTTGTGCTGCCTCATCGATGAAAAGAGAGCCGAATTTGCGTCCCATCAGCAAATGACTTGCACTACCTGTCAAGGTACACGAGATGACACGTGCCTCATTGAAAAGGCTCTCATTGATTTGGTATTCCAGTTCAGTTGCTCTCTCCTTCAGTCGGGCAATCTTCTGATGTCGATTCTCGTGACTGCCCTGAGGATTATCGTAAAGTTGGCGGATTGCCCGTCGGATGCTCCACAATTGAGTGTACATGGGATGGGCTTCGAATCTCCTTTCGTAGGTATCTGCCAACATCTTATCGGTCACACGGGTGGGATTGCCTATACGCAAGACATTCACTCCCCGGTCGGTCAGTTTCTCGCTGATCCAGTCCACAGCCATATTGCTTTGGGCGCACACCAGCACTTGAGCTTCGCGTCGCAAGGTCTCGTAGATAGCCTCCACCAGAGTTGTTGTCTTGCCTGTTCCTGGAGGACCATGAACGACAGCCACATCCTTTGCCCAAAGGACTTCGTTGACCGCTGCTTCCTGAGAAGGGTTAAGCCAGGGGAAGCGAACAGGATAGAAGGTGAACTTGTGGAGAGGAGCCTGGGCATGGAAGATGTCTCGCAATTCCGCCAAACGTCCTTCCTTGGCATTTATGACACGATCCAACGCATCAAACATCAGGCGGTAGGTATATTCGTCAAGATAGAGTTGTACACCTACTCTGTCGGCATTCTGCACTTGTAATACGGCATCTGAGTTGGGCATGACAATTACCATTCTGTTCTCTTCCACGAAACTGACTTGCCCTACAAATCGCAAGTAATGAAGCATTTCAGAAGCATCCTGCTGAAAGAACGTGACAGGTTTGCCAGGCTCGAACTGATGTTCTACCTCTAAGTC
Source organism: uncultured Prevotellaceae bacterium (assembly GCA_946413885.1). Taxonomy (GTDB): domain Bacteria; phylum Bacteroidota; class Bacteroidia; order Bacteroidales; family Bacteroidaceae; genus Physcousia. The sequence continues at coordinate 6,520 of CAMKMK010000029.1, read as the reverse complement.
TTCTTTTCGTTCCACCTCAAGAACCAATTGATCCAAAGAATTGAAATAACTGCGGCCTACACGCAACGGAAACCAGCATAGACCACTCTTTACGCGGCGACCTACACCCATGTTCTCTGTCATGCGTTGAAATTGTTGGCGTTCGTGTTCGTATTCCTTCAACAGCAGACTACGTTGTTTAACCAATTCTTGAATCATGATTGCAAATTTAACTCTTTTTTCCGAGAGTTGGTGAAATTATTTGCATATTTGGTAGAGATTCTTTATCTTTGCGTTGCAACAGGGTCACTTTTTAATTCATTTAGCCATGATACAGAAGAATGGTAAGTACATTCAGCAGATAGAGATAGACGCTCTATGGAATGGGCAGAAACATGTGGTCTGGAATTTGCGTCCGGATGTCAACATCCTTAGTGGCGTGAATGGAGTAGGCAAGAGTACTATCCTGAATCGGGTAGTCAAGCAATTGCTGACCATTAACAAATTAGAGCGTGAACTGGGTGGTGTGAAGTTGAAATTCTATCCTGAGGATGCCACAGGTGTGGATTTCGACATTATCCGTTCTTTCGATCGCCCCATCCTTTCAGGTGAGTTCCTCAATAGGGTAACGGATGCAGAACTCAATACGGAATTAGACTTCCACCTTTATCAACTGCAACGTCAATATCTGGATTATCAGGTTAACCTGAGTAACCGTATGGTGGAAGTATTGACCCAGCAAGGTCCTGATGCTCAGCAAAAGGCTCAGGATTTGGCTCTCGAGAAGACTTATTTCCTGGACCTGGTGGACAGCCTTTTCAAAGATACGGGCAAGAAGATAGAACGAAGGATGAATGAAATCAATTTCCAATCGTTGGGTGAAGTGATTTCTCCTTACAAACTTTCCAGTGGTGAGAAGCAGATGCTCATTATCTTGCTAACAGTTCTGGTGCAGAACAAGAAGCCCTATGTGCTGTTTCTGGATGAACCTGAGGTAAGCCTTCATGTGGAGTGGCAACAGCGTTTGATAGGTATCATCCGTGACCTCAATCCCAACACTCAAGTTATCATGACTACCCATAGTCCTGCCGTTATCATGGATGGCTGGGCTGATTGTGTGACCGACGTGGAGGAGATAGTCAGCTAACAAGTCATTTTTTCCTAACTGATACAGAGATGGGTAAACGACTTCAGGACAATCTGAATTCAGACTACATAGCTTCTGCCAACCGCTTGAAGCCCAAGAACTCACGTCGACGCATCGTCGCTTACGTGGAGAGCTATGATGATGTGTTCTTCTGGCGTAGTGTTTTGCAGGAATTCGAGACAGACAAGCTGTATTTTGAGGTCATGCTGCCCAGCCGTACCAATTTAGGTAAAGGAAAGAAGAAAGCCTTGATGAACAGGTTAGGGCCTTCGCTTGGAGAGTACATGATAGCTTGTGTGGATGCTGATTATGATTGGCTTATGCAAGGCCGGAGTGAAGTGAGCAGACTCATCTGCGAGAATCCTTATGTCATCCATACCTATGTGTATGCCATCGAGAATTATCAATGTTATGCTCCCAGCCTTCATTCCACTTGTGTGATGAGTACATTGAACGACAGGCAGATATTGGATTTTGAAGCATATCTGAAGGAATTCAGTGAAATCATTTGGCCTTTGCTGGTTTGGAATGTGTGGTGTTGCCGTCATGATGTTTACAATTCTTTCACTATTACAGATTTCGTGGATACTGTCTCATCACGCGAGGTGAATGTCTTTCATCCGGAAAGGACACTTGATTTTATCCGTCATAAAGTAAACCGCAAGATTGCTTGGCTTCAGAGAAAGTTCGTTAAAGCCAAGGAATCGTATGCTCCCCTTCGTGAAGAATTGTTGAGGTTGGGACTTACTCCAGATACAGCTTATCTCTATATGCAGGGACATGGCCTGTTTTCTGGAGTAGTGATGCCTTTGTTGGCACCTGTTTGTGCCATTTTGAGGAGGGAACGTGAACGGGAAATAAATAATCTGTCGTGTCACAGTGTGCAGCGACAGAATGAATTGGCCAGTTATCAGCATAGCCAAAGCCCTATTGAAGAGATGTTGCGTAAAGGTACAGGCTTCCGCTCTTGTGAACCGTATCAGTGGGTTAGGGAGGATATAATGCGATTGATAGCTGATGTGGGCTTGCAGAAGTAACGATCCATTTTCTTTATCAAGGTACTCTTGCTGAAGACTACCACACTATCTCCTGCCAGAATTTGAGTGTTACCAAAGATGGAGTAACCTACGCCATCGCGCACCAGTCCACCCAGAGTTACACCGCTGGGCAATTTCAGGTCTTTAACAGGGCCTTGAGTAATCAGACTTCCTTCTCCAGCAATGAACTCAGCGACATCGGCATCAGCAATAGTCAGGCATTTCACATTAGCCACATCCGTGTTGAGCATCATCTGGTAGATATGGCTGGCAGCAATCATCTTTTTGTTGATGATGGTACCAATATCCAGTTTTTCTGCCATGTTCACGTAGTCCATATTCTCCACCATGGCTACGGTCTTGCGGACACCCATTCGCTTGGCTGTCAGGCATGCCAGAATGTTGGTTTCCGTTTCTGCTGTCAATGCGGCAAAGGCTTGACAATCACGTATTCCTTCGTCTATCAGTACACTGGTGTCCCGTCCGTCGCCATTGAAGATCATCACATCATCATCCTCTAACAATTCAGTGAGTCGATCACATCGTTCATCACTCTGTTCTATCACACGCATATTCATGTAGTCAGGCTTGCGATGAACAACATGGACGGTAGTTTTTCCTCCACCCATAATCATCACGTTTTTCACTTCAGCATAGTTTTCCTTGCCAACAAGTCGACGTATGTTGGCAATCTCTTTCCGTGTCGTCATGAAATAGGCAATGTCGCCATTCTTCAGTTCATCGTTACCGCCAGGAATGATGGTGTTGTCATCTCGTTTGATCAAGACGATGTGATAAGGAGTTCCTGGTTTGCAAAGTTCACGCAGAGGCTTTCCAAAAAGTGCCTTTGACTCTTCACGAAGTTTGATACCCATCATTATCAGAGCTCCACCATGAACTTCCCAATATTGGCGAACCCAAGAACGTTTCAAGCCTTCCACGATCTCCTCAGCAGCAAGGATTTCAGGATAGATGACTGAATCGATTCCCATCTTTTTGAAGAACTCTTGGTATTGAGGCAGCACGTATTCCGAGTTGTCCACACGGGCAACGGTCTTCTTGGCCCCCAGCGTATGAGCCAGCATACAGCATGTAATATTGCATGATTCCTCTGGCGTGACAGCAATAAACAGGTCAGCGTGAGGCACGCCAGCTTCCTTTTGACCGCTGATGCTTGTGGGGGGAACGTTTAGCGTCATCAGGTCATAGTTCCCACTATCAGCCAGATTGGCAGTCTTTTCAGGACTCTCGTCAATAAGGATGATGTCTTGATCTTCTTTTGAAAGCAATTCTGCCAAATGGGTTCCAACGGCTCCAGCGCCAGCAATCACGATTTTCATTTCAATTCTCCTCCTCTCTGTAAATGTTTAAGGATGTGTGGATGGCTTGCAGGATTCCTTCCTTGTCTATTCCTACAATATGGTGTAACTCAGGGATGGTTCCGTGTTCCACGAATTCGTCAGGCAGTCCCAATCGAATAACGTTGTTCTCCAATCCATGATCCTGCATGTATTCTATAACGGCACTTCCCAACCCACCAGTACGTACTCCATCTTCCAATGTGATGATATGTTTGAACGAATGTCCCACCTTTTCCAGTATCTCTTCGTCTATGGGTTTCAGGAACCGCATGTCGAAATGTGCGATACTCAATCCTTCTTTTTCTGCTTCAGCGATGGCTTCCTCTGCTGAGTTTCCGATAGGTCCTAACGAAAGGATAGCCAAGTCCGTTCCCTCGTGAACAAGACGTCCTTTTCCCACAGGGATTTCTTCCATCTCACATTCCCAGTCAACCAGTACGCCTCGACCACGTGGATATCGGATTACAAAAGGACCTTTGTCAGGCAGTTGAGCGGTGTACATCAAATGACGTAATTCATGCTCATTCATGGGGCTGCAGATGGTCATGTGAGGAATGGGGCGAAGGAATGCCAAGTCAAAGGCTCCATGATGGGTCGCTCCATCCTCGCCTACGACACCAGCTCTATCCAGACAAAGAACCACATTGAGTTTGCTGATGGCCACGTCGTGAATGATGTTGTCATAAGCTCGTTGGGCAAAAGAAGAATAAATGTTGCAGAAAGGTTGCAGTCCTTCTGTGGCCAATCCGCTGGAGAAGGTTACTGCGTGTCCTTCGGCTATTCCAACATCGAAAGTTCGCTCAGGCATAGCCTTCATCATGATGTTCATGCTGCAACCTGTTGGCATAGCGGGAGTTACACCTACAATTTTGGGATTCTTCTCGGCCAGTTCCAGAAGTGTATGTCCAAAGACATCCTGATATTTGGGAGGCATACCGTCAGTATTGACTTTGATGCGCTCTCCTGTTTCAGGATTGAATTTTCCAGGGGCGTGAAACTCGATTGGGTTTTTCTCTGCAGCCTTGAATCCTTTACCTTTTACGGTATGGACATGCAGGAGTTTGGGACCTTTCATGTTGCAGATGCTTCGTAGGGTCTGAACCAGTTCTATCACGTTGTGTCCGTCCTCAGGGCCGAAATAGCGGATGTTCATTCCCTCGAAGATGTTCTGTTGGTTGGTCAGCAAGGATTTCAGGCTATTGTTGAATCGTATGATGCGATTGCGACGATCCTCATTAAGCAGTCCCCATTTGAACAGGTGCTGGGCAGCCACGAAACGTACATGATTGTAGGTATTGCTCGTGTGCAGCTGATGCAGATAATGTTTCATGCCTCCCACACTACGGTCAATGCTCATGTTGTTGTCATTAAGCACGATAAGCAAGTCATTGGGAGTACTGCTTACGTTGTTGAGCCCCTCGTAAGCCAGTCCACCGCTCATGCTCCCATCGCCAATCACAGCCACCACATGTCGATTCTCTTCGCCTTTCTTTTGTGCAGCTACAGCCATACCCAGGGCTGCTGAGATACTGTTGGAGGCGTGACCGCAGGTAACTGTGTCGTATTCACTTTCTTCAGGAGAAGGGAAAGGGCGAAGGCCGTGCAGGTGACGGTAAGTGTCGAATTGTTCTCGCCTTCCTGTCAGTATCTTGTGACCTCCTGCTTGGTGACCCACGTCCCATACGATGCGGTCATAGGGCGTGTTGAAGACATAGTGGAGAGCTACGGTAAGTTCCACCACACCCAGACTGCTGGCAAAATGGCCAGGGTTGTCGGCTAATGTGTTAATCAGAGATTGGCGCAGTTCATCGCATACTTCTGGAAGATCCTCCAGAGGCAAGGAGCGCAAGTCTGCTGGTGAATGTATATCGTTTAGTAGTTCGAGGCGTTTTTTTTTCACTTCAATATTGCATTTTCGCGCTGCAAAATTACATATATTTCGTGGAAGTTCGTAATTTTGCGGTAGAAAAATTGCTTTTAGCCTCTGATGAGCACCCCATATCTGTTTCGAACTATGGTGGATGTACCTCTGTGGGATCCACTTATCGCACTTCATGATGAGAGTGTGTTCTTGGGTTCATGCTTTGCAGAGAACGTGGGGCATCGATTCCTCGATTATGCCCTTCCTGTCACAGTCAACCCATTGGGAGTTCTCTATAATCCTGCCAGCATCCACGCTACGATTCGTCAGGCATTGCACCCTGATGCTTTGCCTCTCTTCCAAGCTGATGGAGAATGGCGTTGCTGGTTGACAGATACCCTGTTGGGAGGCTCGTCTGAGCAGGAATGCCGTGAGGTTGTCGAGGGCGCTTTCCTACTTTTGGGAGAGGCTCTTCGCAAGGCGCGATATGTATTTCTCACGCTGGGTACCAATGTCTGCTATCGATTGAGAGAGGAGAATCTACTGGTCAACAATTGTCATAAACAGCCTGGCAAACTCTTCCAGGAGGTTCGTCTGTCTCTCAGGGAATGTGTCTCTGCTTTGGAAGAGACCATTCTCCTGCTGCAGGAGACCAATCCTCAGGCTCGTGTGGTGTTGACGGTCAGCCCCTATCGATATGCCAAATACGGATTCCACCAAAGTCAAATCTCCAAATCAACGCTTCTCCTGGCTGAGGATGAACTTTGTCAAAGATTCCCTTCGAAGGTAAGCTATTTCCCTGCATACGAGATCGTTTTGGATGAGCTTCGTGATTATCGGTTCTACACGTCTGATATGCTTCATCCCAGCCCCCAAGCAGTCGATTATATTTGGCAGCGTATGGTGGAGAATATGATGGATTCTGAGTTGAAACAGTACTTGAGCGAATACGAGCCGATTCGTCGAGACTTGTCTCATCGGCCTGTTCATCCAGGTTCCCCTCAAGCCCTTCATTTTCAGCAATGTACAAAGGAGCGTCTCGAGGCATTGAGAAAGAAATATGGAATCACTTAGAAAGGTTGAAAAAGACAACACGTTGAAACGGAAAAGACAACACGTTGAAACCGCGAACTCA
>CAMKMK010000028.1 GCA_946413885.1 uncultured Prevotellaceae bacterium | reverse complement strand
GTCATGCCCTGAGAAGAAAGATAATAGTTGTTCATCATGCCGTAGTATGCCTCGTAGTACTGACCGGGATCCTGAATGGTCTCGTAATCCTGTACGGCGCGAGTGTTTGCACCCCACTTCATGTCAACATTGATAACTGCTTCAGGTGTGCGGCCTCTCTTCGTGGTAACGAGGATGACACCTGCAGCACCTGCAGCACCATACAATGCAGCAGAGGCAGCGTCCTTCAGCACAGTCACGCTTTCAATATCATCGGAATTGATGTTCGTCAGACTTGCGTAATATGGAGCACCATCGACGATGATAAGTGGCGATACATCAGAATACAATGAAGTGATACCACGGATGAAGATGCTACCAGCGCCTGCGCCAGGTGCACCACTCTGACCTGTCATCTGCAGGCCTGGCACTTCACCGACAAGAGCGTTGGCTACGTTAGCAGTAGTCTTCTTCTTCAAGTCCTCAGAATTAATAACTGTGGCGGAACCTGTGAAGGACTCCTTGGTCTGCTGACCAAAGGCTACGACCATCACCTCATTCATGTCCTGAGCATTAGGCGTCAGGGTGATTGCCATGTGGGGCTTGATGTAAGATTTCACGGTATTCATACCCATGAAACTCACGGAAATCATCTCGGCATCCTTGGGGAGATTCCTTAAGGTGAACTTACCGTCTATATCAGTCAAAGTACCAATCGTAGTACCTTCGACCCTAACAGAAGCACCAACTAAAGGCTCACCTGTCTCACTGTCTATAACAGTACCTGTCACAGGTTGAGACTGGGCGAATGCCATGCTTGCCGACATCAACAGACAAGCAAAGAACAATAGAATTTTTTTACCCATGTTGTTTTTGTTAATTGTTAGTTAATAATAAATAAATATTTTGTCTAATTGCTTTTTACCTTATTATATTATGCTGATTGACATGCCTAATCAACCTTTCAAAGTGCAAAATTAATAATTTTTATCAAAACAACACACGATTCGGGATAAAATTTCATTAATTTTGGATAAAAACGTGAAAAAACGAAAAAGTCCCATGCAAAAAGATTCCATAATGAAACCTTTCTGCACGTAATAAAAGTAAAAAAGAAATTATCAAAGAATGTTAAAAGAAGTCTTCTCTACATCATCTTAATCCAAATACTCCACCTCCATGTCATAGGTCCATTCATCAAAATAGATGTTTCCCTTAGCCCACTCTACCTCGCCACGCTGGAAGTCGACGGTTTCACTGCGTGGATACTTCTTCTTTGGAGAAAGAGGTCTGCCGTAATCAGAGTTGACAATCATACGCCAGGAATCAATGCCACCGAAGTAGAACATACGCTCTGCCTCATTACGACCATAGGGAGTTACGCCATAAGATTGATCTACAGGAACCCAACCAACACCTTCGAAATAAATTTCTGCCCAGTCATGCATGTTATCTGCCCAAGGATGAGCTTGGAATCCACTCTGCCAACGTGCAGGAATACCAGCAATGCGACACAATGTAATAAGAAGTAGGCTCTTTTGTCCACAATCGCCATGACGATTCTGTAGTACATACATAGGGATGTTTTCGATGGTACTGTACTCGCGAGCAGATGCCCAAGGATAATTGGCGTCAATATAGAGCCAAATGTTGCGTGCTTTTTCTACAGGATTGATTAAGCCTGCGGTCAGGCTGTCTGAAAGGGCACACAGCTGGGGAGTGAACACGATATGTTTCTCGCGCTCTGCGGTATACTCCTTATAAAGTTTGGATTTCTTGTCATAAGGCTCAGCATTCGAAAGGTCAAACTTGGCTCCATGAGCAGTGAACTCGAAAACTTCCTGAAAGATGGTAGGTTTACCAGCCACAGCCGTCTGCTCCATATAAAGAGTACTGTGAGCGCACTTAAAATCAGCAAACTGATATTTTTCCTGACTGGCAGAAACCAATTCTACATCCGTCTGACGAACCTGATCCTGGCGAGGATAAGGCAACCAGCAGCGAACCTTCTCGCCAGCAGGTACTGCATCTGCATCCACGGTCAGCGTGTAAGTAACACGCATACGGCGAGCCTGGGCTATATGTTGATTGTCCCACGGAGCATCCCGCAGAATCTGAGGAATGTTTTTCATGCAAGCAATCTGCCCGTTAGACCATCCTTCTTGATATGTCTTGTTCCAAATGGCAACACATTGAGGATCGATACGGAACAGGTTGCGTGCAGCACGAGAAAAATAGACTTTCTCGCCATCAAGAATCATCTGCTCCAGAGCACCCGATTCCTCCCAGCGCGCAATCTGTTCATCTGTAACATGAGGAATGTACTGACGAATGTAGTCCACTACCGACTCACGACTTTTATTGAAGTCGTAGCGAAGACGATGCTGCAAATCTGTCTGCCAATCATAGGCTGAAGCACCCAAACTGGTACAAAGCAACAATACGGAAATTAATAACTTGTGCTTCATTTTATTCTGTTTTATTCATTTACGTGACACGACGACTTCGAAATACATGAATTGTCATGGATATGAAAGCAAAGCATATCCCTAATTACTCTTCAAACCAATTCCTGGCCTGTCTGGCAACGTCAGCTTTCCATCGATTACTTCTACACCAGAGAAGCGGTCATTGCTGATGAGCAGATTACCATCCAAGTCAGCAAAATCCACAGCAGGAGACAATTGGGCTGCGGCAGAAACTGCACACGAAGTCTCTGTCATACATCCCACCATCACCTTCATCCCTAAAGCACGGGCAGTATTCAACATCTTCCATGCCTCACGCATACCAGTGCATTTCATCAGTTTGATATTGATACCTGTAAAGGCACCTTTCAAACCCTCGATGTCCTTCAACCGCTGGATACTTTCGTCAGCAAAGACAGGCAAAGGGGAATGCTCCGTCACCCAAGCAATATCATCGAGTTGCTCTTTAGGCATCGGCTGTTCCACCATCACAATTCCATGCTCCTTGAGCCAGAAAATCATGTCCAACGCTTGCTGACGGTCCTTCCATCCCTGGTTAGCATCCACGGCGATAGGCAAATTCGTTACTTCGCGAATCGTATTTATCATCTCCTTATCATTGTCTCGCCCCACCTTCACTTTCAGGATGTTGAAACGGTCAGCACACTCTCGAGTCTTCTGACGAACGACATCAGCCGTATCGATTCCTATGGTAAAAGTGGTGGAAGGAGCCAAAGCGGGATTGAGTCCCCAGATACGATACCAAGGTTGCTTCATCATCTTGCCCACCAAATCATGGAGAGCGATATCCACAGCTGCCTTACCTGCCGCATTACCCTCGTCCATCTGATCGATGGCGCTAAGAATATCTTCCATTTGGAAAGGGTCTGGGAAGTCCTGCAATCTGGTAGCAACACGCTCCAAAAAACGTGATACACTATCCACTGTTCCCAATTCCTTAGCCAGATAAGGAGGCATGCTGGCCTCACCGTATCCCGTATAGCCATCATACTCCAATTCCACTTGGATGTCAGGCGTAGTGCTTCGTGAATAGGTCGCGACAGTAAAAACGTGCCTCAGTTGCAGTTCATAGGGAAAGAAAGTCAACTTCATCTGCTTCTTTCTTCCTTTTCGGTTCATCATGGGAACTGCTAATCCACTGGATGGGATCAAGGAAAGACCTGCTGATGTCAGAAGTGCAGTACGGAGAAAATCTCGTCGGTTTGTCATTTGTAATATTCGTTTTGGTCAGTAGTACAGAGTCCTGACTCCTTATTTATATATGGTAAAATGCGCGATGCAAAAAGCAATCTGCCCAGATCGTACTCGTCGTAGTTGGGGTCTTGGGGTGAGAAACTGCTCTCATGAACCCATCCAAGTGAATGGATGAATCGCTTCTGCCCTACATAGAAACCCACGTGACTCACATGACCAGTACGTTTGTTGCCAAAGAAAAGCAGGTCACCTGGCTGTAGATTACTGAAGTCGGAAGCAATCTCGATGCGTTGTCCTTTTTCTGCCTGCTGGGCTGCATTGCGTGGAATAATGATGTCGTGCATATAGAGTGTAGTGCGAACGAATCCGCTGCAATCCATTCCTTTAGGTGAAGTGCCTCCCCACATATATGGGACTCCGTTCATCGTGTATGCAGTCTTCAAGATACTCTGGGCGTCCTGCTTCAGTTTGTATCTCCATTCCCAGATGGGCTGGCATATCTTGCGTGAGATATACCCTTTCCGACCATCAGGATAAGCCACTTCATAGAATTTCCCCCGACAGGCTATCAAACGCAATCGGTCTCCAGCCACCACATCACTCATCGTTTGAGAACGGATGTTCTTTTCCTGATAGACAAAGCCATGGAGAGCTGTTACCACCACTTGGTCTGCCCTATTCCACGCATGCAAACCAGCCTCATCCACTCGATGGAGAGAACCTGACAAAACCCAATGAATATATTCGTCAGGCGTCTGTATCTTAGTCCATTCCCTTTCTCGATCTAAAATCCTAACAGGCATTCCTAAAAGAGCTTGTGATTCTTGTGCCGAATTATAGTCAGCCTCATTCCTGGTATTGCAAACAGATACATTAACGATACCAAATGGTTCGTCTGCCATGCCTGCAAAGAAACTGCATAGTCCAAAAAGGAAAAAGAAAAGTCTCTTCATCTAAGGATTATACGCTATTTATCTTTTTCTGAATCTCATTAGAATAGAACCGAGGTCGAGAGAAAAAGGGGCAGAATGACACACACTCCGCCCCTTTGTATTCTAACTTTTGGGAATCTGCTCTGATTAGTTGTTCTCGGGGCGAAGTTTACGAACAACCTCAGCGGTGCGCCACATTTCAGACTCACGCAGAGCTGCCAATTCCTTCTCCAGTCCCACACGATAATCTGGTTTAGAGTTGGAATCGATAGAAATCTGAGCCTCATTGCCCAACTTCACACTCATATACAACCACTTCATGATGGGCTTGATGGCATCGTGGAAACGAGGATACCAATCCAAAGCACCACGCTGAGCAGTGGTAGAGCAGTTTGCATACATCCAGTCCATACCCTTTGCTGCGAAGAGAGGCATCAGAGACTGAGTCAACTCCTCAACGGTCTCATTGAAAGCTTCCGATGGAGTGTGACCATTCTCGCGAAGAACCTCATACTGAGCCAACAGAAGACCCTGAATTGCGCCCATCAAAGAACCACGCTCACCTGTCAAATCGCTGGTAGCTTCGCGCTGGAAGGTTGTTTCGAACAGATAACCACTACCGATACCGATACCCAGAGCCAGGGTGCGATCCAAGGCTTTGCCTGTAGCATCCTGATATACAGCATAAGAGCTGTTCAATCCACGACCCTCCAGGAACATGGTACGCAAAGAGGTTCCAGAACCCTTGGGAGCTACCATGATGACATCGATATCCTGAGGTGGAACACATCCTGTACGATCATTCCAAGTAATAGCAAAACCATGAGAAAAATAGAGGGCCTTGCCTGGGGTAAGATACTTTTTCAGTGTAGGCCAAACACTCATCACCGCTGCATCTGACAATAGACACATTACGATAGTACCTTTTTCAGCAGCTTCCTCGATGGAGAAAAGTGTTTCACCAGGCACCCAACCGTCAGCTTTAGCTTTCTCGAATGTTTTGCCCTGACGCTGTCCTACAATTACATTAAAACCATTGTCGCGCAAATTGCATGACTGACCAGGACCCTGCACACCATAACCGATGACAGCAATCGTCTCGTCTTTCAGAATTTCACGTGCCTTCTCCAAAGGGAACTCCTCGCGCGTCATCACTTCCTCGATAACGCCACCAAAATTCATTTTTGCCATTGTTTTCTTTTTATATTTAAATGTTCTGTATAATCCTGTTGTCTGGGGCAAAGAATGCCGCAATATCAATCGTGTGCAAATTTACGAATAAACTTTCTATCTGCCAACATATCATCCCCACAAATTACGCTTTATTAGCAAATGTAGCAGAATCTCTTACGTTTTACTTCATTTTTACATCTCTTTTATAAAGCTGGACGGTTCTGTTTTATTTGGACAGGGATCGTATCGTATGTGACAGATGCATCAGGATGGAAATGCAGATTCACCATCATGGTACGTTGGGTTAAGGGAGGACGCTGGTCAAAAACGAAATTCCCTAAACTATAGAATACAAGTGTACCGTTAATGGTGTCAATGGGTTGTAATACATGGGGATGGTGTCCAATGATAGCATCCGCTCCAGCCTCTGATAACTTGGCAGCAAGCATGTGTTGCCCTATCGAGGGTTGGGTTTGAAACTCCACACCCCAATGGAGTACAACGACGATCCTGGTATTTGGCCAAGAGATATGATATCGTCGAATGGCATCAGTCAACTGATCAGCAGAGGGCTGACAGATACCTGGACAGTCATCAGTATGGTGCCAATTCTCGATTGGCATGGTGATTGCGTTGAAGATAGCAACACGTTCCTCTCCTTTAGTTATGACGGCAGGCTCGAGTTGTTGTTCCATCGATGTTCCATAACCAATAGGAATGATGCCTGCCTCTGTAAGATGTCGATACGTGTCCTGTAAGCCATGCAAGCCTTGGTCCACAGTATGGTTGTTGGCCATTGCTGCATGAGTGACACCTACGTGTCTGAGATCCGAAGCCCATCGTGAATCAGCCCGGAAAATGTATTTTTTGTTGATAGGAGACAACGTATCTGTAATGGGAGTCTCCAAATTTATGACAACAGCATCGGCCCTGCGGAAGTAAGGTTCTACCTGTCCAAACAGATAGCCAATTCCACGAGTTTCAGCGATAGGACGCACCCCTCTATCAAGGAGAACGTCACCCGTGAAAAGGATGCACAACGATTCTTCCTCTTCGCCATCAGATGAGGAAGAAGAACATGACAAGAAGAAAAATGTCCAGCAACTAACAACCAGTGCTATAGAAAACCATTTCATTCACCGTCGGTTTCTGGTTGATGAAATATGGTTGCATCCACGTTGGCCGTCCAGGCTCCTCACCTTCCTCAAGCATTTTCTGCCATTCCTCATCGGTGAGACGTTGTTCCAGTGGTTTGATGAACTCATAATAGCTGAAGGTGGCACCACGAGTCAGATAGGTCCTGCCACCAATGTCAACGAGTACGTAGATGGCGTCAGCATTGCCTGTCGCCTCATAAAGTATTCCACACTTCTTGCAATTAGGAATATTGCGGGTAAATACGTCAGCCACGATTGCAACTGAACGGTCAGGTCCCTGCACCAGTGACCAATGATCCAGCGTCAAGTCAGGGTCTATGATGCTTAAGGTAAACCATTCGAGCGAAGAACCTAAGTATCTTATCTCACCGTATTCTGTATCTTCCAAAGTTTCACCTACCAATTCCTTCTTGCTTATTCTGATACAGAAGTCGATATAAGTCTCAAGTTGCGAGGTGGCATTAGATAGTTTCTGGTCCATCAAGTCATGCTTCTCCAGAAGATTGCGCGTGAGAGTCAGTAATTCACGCATTTTGTTCCAGAACTGTATATTCGGTTCTATGTAACCTACTAAAACAGGATCAGGAAAATCGCTTCCACCGCCACATTCCGCCGCCAAAGGCTGCTCTCCATACAGGATGGCATCGTGCTTTAGTTCAGCCCATGAAGCCAATGCCGTATGGAGATTCTTTCGTTTCCATGCTGTTGTCTGCATGTAGTTGGGATGATTCTTGTCAGTATTCTGCAATTCCACCAAACATTGCATCCATTTGCTGTACATCGATAGATTCCAATCCTCATACTTCTCAAACCTTTGTTTCATTCTCGCTGCCTCGGCAGAATATTCCTTCCATTTGGACGGATAGTCATATACCTTATTTATAATATGGTCGGCTTCTGTCGAACCAAAGGCAGAAAAGACATCCAATCCTGAGGGGAAAGGATGTTCGGCGTTGGATTTCTCGTCAAACATGTGGCTCAAAACCTCGCCGTCGGGTGAATAGCGCTGTGGCATATAGTTGATTTTGTCCACGCATTCCCCATCTGCCACTTTAGGCGTAATGCGGTTTCGTGTCTTGAACAGATCCTTCAGTTTGCTATCAAGCCACTTGAGTTTGTCTTCATCGACGATGTCATTCAATGTCTCTATTTTCCCCTCCTCAATACAATCTGCTATATCAAATACCGACACATTATCAGGTTCACCCATAAGGAAGGTCAAGGTTTCATAAATACTCTCACCGATTTCCTGCTTCTTCTGGCGGTAGGAATTGATAGTATAGGCCATCATGGAAGCATACTTCACTGATTTCATGTTTTCACGGCAGAAAGTACACGTCTGCAACCACATCATGGAACGGAAATATCTTCGTTGGGCTTCACTGCGAGTATAATGACCTCGCGGGCGGAACAAATCATAAGAGAACAATACATCGCGGTAAGACATCATAGGCGAAAGAGCAGGCTTTTCAGCATAGATATTGCGCAGTTCCTCATCAACTTTTGTACGATAACTGGTTGGCACTGCCAGAAGTTCTTCACCCATCAGTAACTTGTCTGCAATGGCAAAGAAAGCGGCATTATATTCAGCCAAGTCCCTGAGTTGTGTGTCATCAGTCTGAGAAGCGAATTGAAGTGCGCGTTGATTCATCATCTGGCAAACTTTATGCAATCGGTCAGCAAATTCATGCCTTTCCAAGCATTTCAGTACATAGCTGAAGTACATGTGGAATGCCTGTAAGTACACATCAGTGGTTATATAGTTGGGAACACACAGATAGTCATTCATTTCATAGATGTTAAAGAGCTGCTGCTTATCAGTAGGTGTTATGCCAAAGTTATAGAAACCAAGTTTTGTGTAAAAATCCTGGGTGAATTCGTCAAGCTGGAACATATTTACCGTAAGGGCGGGATTAAGAAGTTCCACTCCCTGACGGTTCACTGTGCGCTGCTTCTCCATGGCTGCCATCCGCTCATTGATTTTGTTTACGAAAGATTTCTCGTCAACAGTCAACTCCGTTTTGTCATATTCCGTCAGAGCATTCCAATTGTGGTCCTTCAGGTATTCATAGCAGGTGTCGTAGTACCAGTCACATTTCTTTGTGAAAAAGCGGTTCTGCTCCTCATCAAGGAACCATAAGCCATGAGTGGCATACACATAGTTCTTGAGTAACAACAACTCCTGATACGTCATCTCTGTGATGTCGGTCTGGAGGTCTACCTTTTTCGGAAGCGTCTTCTCTGTCAACAGAAACGAATGAGGACTGTATTCCTCCAAGTTTCCGCACTCTCCGCTTATCTCAGGCGAGTCGTCAGATGTGGCATTTCCCTCTCTCCTGCCAGCTGTTCTATTGCACGATGTAAGCAGCAGGCAAATGACAAACAAATAACTTACGAATTTCATATCTTGCATGATTGTTGATTGTTTTTAATTCAAATAGGTGACAAACTTCAGTCCAAATCCTTGCAGGCGGTATATCGCCTGCACTAATGTGGAATCGGTGTCCCATTCCCAAGTGTGGACCATATTGGGTACGGAATCACGCTCTACACGAAAGTCAGCAAGGGGTAATCCAACTCGTGAGCCTAACCACAATGGGCGTATCAGTTCTCCTTTATAGAGCTTAAAGATGTACAAACGCTTATCCATTTCAGGACGATATCGTGTGGCACATATCACACCCACCAATATCTCAGGAATCGAATCAGCATTCATATCTCCACAATCGAACTGGTATACAGAATCGCGGATTGACCATACGTCCATTAATGAGTCCTCTACATAGTGGCAGACGTGATGCAGCGAATCAGTCACAAGGTTGATTCGCCCTTGCTTACTATATGAAGAATAAATGAATGTCGAGTCGTTGACCTTCTCAAGGACAAAAGCATCAGTTGACGAATCAACACAACTCATGGTCAATAAGCTGGAGGCTACAACGGTCATCATGATATGCATAGATTTCATCATACTTCACACATGGCTTTGGTCGGACGTGTCCTGATCCTAACGGAACAGAATGCGTGCCTGACATACGATGTCCTCATCGTTCTTGCGCACTTCTACATCAATTGAATCATCATTGTCTGGCTCAGTTTGCTGGGTGTAGAAGGATAGACGGTCACCCATGTAAGCTTCGGCCTTGTATGCAATCTCAAAACGACGGATAGACTGCCGTTCAAAGCGTTGTCTTGGGAAAAGATCAAGGATATGCTCAATGTACTTGATACTGTTGATATGTCCATTGATATCCACATCGCTGTAATAAGTATCGATAGTGCGTACCAACTGGGGATTGCGGAATCGGAATCGTCCATGCCCTTCTATGGGACAAATGTTCTCTTCAGGACTAACCACATAGTTGAGAATATCTCCGTCGTAGAGGGTCAGCAAGTCACAGGGTTTGCGAGTCTCCATGTCTATCATTGCCCACACGCTGCGAGCATATCCAAGAGGAGTTCCATCAGGACGCAGAATGGAAAAGTTACGATTGGTGAAGAGTTTCATCACACTTTCCACCCATGTCCTTACCTCCACGTATTCGTGTTGGCGAGGCATCTCTGTCATTTCGATGCTCAGGCGTGAAAGCACCCAAGTATGATGCGTCTCATTCAGAGCACTTATGCCCCACCCTCTCTTCTGTGAATGATTTCCTGCTGCGTTCAGCAGATGATTACCCAAAATACCTAAGAAGATACATCCTGTGAAATCTACGTGAAACGGCTCCACATAAACAGGATATTTCTCTATCTTCTCGAATCTGGTTATATTCTTCACGTGTCCTCCCTTTGGGAGAATATTTTTGATTTCTTCCATTTTCCTTTGAAAACCTCAGAATACTCTCTTCACAAACAACAGATGGAGGCTGGAAGAATTTTTACTTCTCACTCTCTCTTTGTTCCAGATAACGATCCAACTTCTCCACCGTACTCTTGGTGACTGCAATGCGACCAGAACGAACGAACTGCAGCACAACACCCAATTCATTCAGACTGTTGAAGAGACTGAGGATGTCCTCCGTTCCACCCTTCTTTTCCACGATGCTGTACGTGGGATTCACCTCCACGATACGTGCTCCTAACGAACGGATAATACGGCTCACCTCAGGATTCCCTATGGTCTTGGGTGTACTCAATTTCAATAGACAAGCCTCCAGAATGAAGATTTCCTCATCCACAAAATAGCTGGCTTGCAACACGTCTATCTTCTTCTCTATCTGCTTGGTCAGCATGATAGCCATATCCTCTGTGCAATAACAGGTGATGGTGTACTTGTGGACTCCAGGTGTGCTACTGGCACATACATTCAGACTCTCGATATTCACTTGGCGACGTGTAAAGACAGCCGTTATCTGATTCAATATACCTGCGAAGTTCTCACTGTAGATAAGCATGGTGTAGAGAGTCAATCCATCGTGGCTCAGAAAGACTCCTTCACCTGACTTCTTAGGTACAGCGACGCTGAAGGCATTGTTTATCTCGTTGCGCGTTGCCTTTTCATCACACATGTTGCACGTATTGCAATCACCGCACTCAGCGGCTCCTATGTTCTTGTTCGTTTCCATGTCTTTACTTTACTTCCAGTAACATTTCATCCACATTGGCACCTGGAGGTGTCATGGGAAGTACGTTGTCCTCCTCCTTCACAGCACATTGCAGGAGGAAAGGCCCGTCAGTCTCCAGCATCTCACGTATTGCATCTGCCAGATCAACACGTTCTATCACAGTACGCGACGGGATATCATACGCACTGGCTATCTTTTCGTAGTCAGGATTCATCATGGGAGTGAAGGAGTAGCGTTTGTTGAAGAACATATACTGCCACTGTCTCACATTACCTAAGAAATTGTTGTTCAAGAGGATGATTTTCACAGGAGCCCTCTGTTCCATAATGGTACCCAACTCTTGGATAGTCATCTGCAAACCACCATCACCACAGAACACACAAACCGTACGCGCTGGAGCCCCTAACGCAGCGCCAATACCTGCTGGCAGGCCAAAGCCCATCGTACCGCAACCACCACTGGTAACCACGCTACGACCTTCAGTGAACTTGAAGTAGCGACAGCCAAACATCTGGTTATGACCTACATCAGTAACCAGAACAGCCTTGTTTCCTGTAGCCTCGCTCACGGCACGCACAACTTCTCCCATCAGCAAAGGACCCTCTGTGGGATGAATGGCAGGCTCGATGACTTTCTGCATTTCCTTCTCAGCATAGGGTCGGAATCCCTCAATCCATGCTTTGTGGGTAGCCTTATCCAGCAGTTTCGTCACACGTGCCAACGTTTGCTTGCAGTCTCCTACCACAGCAAGATCTACCTTGACGTTCTTGTCTATCTCGCTGGGATCAATGTCAAAGTGGATGATCTTGGCCTGTTTGGCGTAGGTGGCCAAACTACCAGTCACGCGGTCATCGAATCGCATGCCAACAGCAATCAGCAAATCACACTGGTTGGTCATCACGTTGGGCCCCAGATTGCCATGCATACCAAGCATACCCATATAAAGAGGATGGTCAGAAGGCAAAGCAGAGAGACCCAGCAAGGTAAATCCAGCAGGCAACTGGGCTTTCTCCAAGAACTCGATCAACTCCTGGCGGGCATTGCCCAATTCTACGCCTTGTCCCACCAGAACGAAGGGCTTCACGCTATCGTTTATCATGCGGGCAGCTTCAGCGATAGTCTCATCGGAAGGAATCTGCACAGGTCTATAGCTGCGAATAAAATCAACATGAGCAGGTTCGTAATCCACCATAGCCGTTTGCGCGTTCTTGGTAAAGTCCAATACGACAGGGCCAGGACGGCCACTGCGGGCAATGAAGAAAGCACGGCTCACTGCCCAAGCAATATCTTCAGCACGGCGAATCTGATAACTCCATTTAGTGATGGGCTGAGTCACGCCGATAACGTCTACCTCTTGGAAAGCATCAGTACCCAGCATGGCTGCTCCTACCTGACCGCAGATGATCACGATGGGGGTAGAGTCTATCATTGCATCTGCCACGCCAGTGATAGTGTTCATGGCACCAGGGCCACTGGTCACGATAGCGCATCCAACCTTTCCACTCACTCGTGCATACCCTTGAGCGGCATGAACTGCACCCTGTTCGTGGCGAACCAGAATGTGATGGAGGTCTGTCCTATGGTCATAGAGTGCATCATAGGTAGGCATGATGGCACCACCAGGATAACCAAAGAGGGTTTCCACTCCCTCATGTTTGAGCGAGCGCATCAATGCCTCAGCACCAGTGATGCGTACTGTTCCCTCACCTTGTCTGTCCTTGGAGGAAGAAGCAGTAGATGCGGCTTTATTATCGTTGGTTGTTTTCATTATCTTGATTCACTTTATTTTTCAATTTCCCTTTTTCGTTCTGTTCATCCGTTCCCTATCGAATCCTCTTTCTCTTCAAAAGTGGGCTGGAAACATAGAAGTGGCAGTTTGACCTAATCGATAATCCTTACTCCACCCTTGTCTGCGCTGCTCACGCTCTGGGCATAAGCTCTCAGGGCCTTGCTTACCACACGATTCCGTCTGAGAGGTTGCTGGGGGCGTGCTGCCAGTTCCTCGTCACTTAGACGGACGTTGATGGATCGGTTAGGAATATCGATGTCAATGATATCGCCATCCACAATCTTGCCTATGTTGCCGCCACTTGCAGCCTCAGGACTCACATGACCAATACTCAGGCCACTCGTGCCGCCACTGAAACGGCCATCGGTAATCAGCGCACATTCCTTGCCCATATGCATGCTCTTGATGTAACTGGTAGGATACAGCATTTCCTGCATGCCTGGACCTCCCTTGGGACCTTCATGGGTAATGACCACAACGTCACCCTTCTTTACCTTACCGCCTAAGATTCCCTCACAGGCGTCTTCCTGAGAGTCAAAGACAACGGCGGGACCACTGAACTTCCAGATGCTTTCGTCCACTCCAGCAGTCTTTACCACACAACCATCCTGAGCGATGTTGCCAAAGAGAATAGCCATACCGCCATCCTTCGTGTAGGCATGCTCTATATCACGGATACATCCCTTTTCACGGTCCGTATCCAAGGTCTCATACATCGTGTCCTGAGCACCCAACTTATTGCAGAAGACACCAGCGGGAGCACTTGAATAGATGCGCTTTGCCTCAGGATCCACTTCAGATTTCAGGATACTGTACTTCTCGATATCTGCTTCCAGGGTATGCCCATTCACGCGCTTCACACTCGTATCGATGAGTCCACCTTTTGCCAATTCACCTAACAGATTCAGCATACCGCCTGCACGTCCACACTCCTGCACGGAATACTTCTGGCTATTGGGAGCCAATTTGCAAAGGAAGGGAGTCTTACGGCTCAACTGATCGATATCAGCCATCGTGAAATCCACTCCAGCCTCTTGGGCTACGGCAAGCAGATGCAACACGGTATTGGTACTGGCTCCCATAGCGATATCCAATGTCATAGCGTTGAGGAATGCCTGACGGGTAGCAATGCTGCGAGGCAATACGCTCTCATCGCCTTCCTCATAATATGCAAGCGCATTCTTCACGATCTGGCGGGCTGCCTCTTTCATCAGCTCCACGCGATTGACGTGGGTTGCCAGGATGGTACCGTTGCCAGGCAAGGAAAGGCCAATGGCCTCAGTCAGGTTGTTCATGCTGTTGGCGGTGAACATACCGCTACAGCAACCACATCCAGGACAAGCCCTGTTCTCCACTTCAGCTAACTCCTCGTCGCTTACCGTGGGGTCTGCGCCCTTCACCATAGCCGCAATCAGGTCCAGATTCTCGCCCTTGTATTTGCCAGCTTCCATGGGACCTCCGCTTACAAAGACTGCAGGGATGTTGAGTCGCATGGCAGCCATCAGCATACCAGGAGTTATCTTGTCGCAATTCGAGATACAAATCATGGCATCCGCCTTGTGGGCATTGCACATGTATTCCACGCTGTCGGCAATGATGTCTCGACTGGGGAGCGAATAGAGCATGCCGTCATGCCCCATGGCGATGCCATCATCAATGGCTAACGTGTTGAATTCAGCAGCATAGCAACCCATTCTCTCTATCTCCGCCTTCACTATCTGGCCTGCCTCATGCAGATGAGTGTGACCAGGTACAAACTGCGTAAAAGAGTTTACGATGGCAACGATGGGTTTGCCGAATTGTTCGCGCTTCATGCCATTTGCCACCCACAATGCACGGGCTCCTGCCATACGGCGGCCTTCCGTACATACAGCACTTCTCAGTTGATGTTTCATATCCGTCTTCAGTTTATCTCTCTTTACCTTAAGAATTGAACTGCAAAAGTATGGATTTCCCAACACTTTTCCAAAGAAAAACTGCAATTATTTACCCTTTCCGCCAATTTTGTTTCAAATTCTCCAAGAAACACGTCAGAAAGATTTCAGACAAGAAGTACAAGCTGAAGCAATCCTG
>CAMKMK010000027.1 GCA_946413885.1 uncultured Prevotellaceae bacterium | reverse complement strand
AGCGGTAGAAATGCAATACTTAATTTGCTGGATAGCATACTTAACCTCAGGATATACGGTAAGCGTGATTTCCTTATTGTTACATTCGTTAGCACGGAAAGCATAGGGTTCGATAGTAACTGTATGCTCTGCAACATCCTTGATAGGCTCAGTGAGAGGTACGTTAACTACGAAGGTCTCATACCAGCGACCATTCTCGTCCAGCTTAGGATCAGAAACTTCGGTAATAGTCCAGTCGGTAATCTCCTGCGTGTCAACAGTAATCTTCTTTCCATCCAAGAACTTATGTACATTTCTCTCGAAGGACTTGTCTTCATCCTTATTGCCATCAATCTTGTCATCCAAAGTAGCCTTACCATCAAGAGTCAAGGTAGTTACACCAACCTCAGGATCCTCATAGGTATAAGGACGAGCGGTTACTTCCCAAACGGGATGAGCCATTACATTAATTTCACCTGTAAAGTTCTTAGTCTTACAGTCGTTAACACTGAATGCACCAGCGGGAACGGTGATTGTGTAAAGTCTTCCGTTATCCTCCTGCAGCACAGCGGGTCCATCCTCATCAGGAGTCTCTGGGGTCGTTGTGTATTCCAGATAGAAGATATCCTTAGTATTGTTGTTCTTGAAGACATTACCATAAAGAGACATGAAATCAGCGGGGAATTTTGTAGTAATCTTACCCTTTACTCCATCTAACGCAACATTATGGCAATCAGTACCCTCGATGGTAACTTCTGTCTCAGCATTTAATTGAATCTTTGATTTCTCAGTATTAACTATAGTTTTAGCTTCATCAGCCCAATAGGGAGTGCCGTAATCTGTATCGAAGAGCTTACCCTTAGCAATTACCTGTACAGCAACACCTCCTGTAAACTCGCATACGACCTTGCGGAGAGGTCTCAGTGTAAGTCTTACAGCTTCGTTGAAGATGAGGTGAGCAGAGAGTTCGTCTTTGTTCTTGGATTTTCCGCTTACAAAGGTACCTGCGGGGAAGCCAATGATATAACCCTTCTGAACAAGATTCTCATCCTTGAGAGCCTTCTCAACAAAATTATCCTTATCTCCCTCGTTTTTGAAGAATACTCTGAAGATGTTGGGCAGATCATTACCCTCCTCATCTTTCGTTAACTTTTCTACTCTTTCAACAGCAGTAACCGGATTATTTTTCTGGTCTGTGAAGTGAACACCTAAGGTTTGATCAGTCTTATACAGCTCCTTTGCCTCGTCACTGAAATCAACCTCTACATCCTGCTCTTCAGGATCCAACCATACCTGGAAGTCAACAAAGACATCATCGGTGGTCAGATACTTGGTATGTTCTGCGGGAACATTGTCGAGAGCCAAATCGCAATCGAGGGTGAAGTGAGCACCAGCGAGACCAGTGGTGTACGTAACGTTCTTCTCCTCAAGAGTCTTAACCTCGTTGATCAATGTACCGTCATCCTTAATACCAGTATAAGCATAATAGAAGCCTTCAGGAACGTCGAAGTAGAACTCGCTGTTTGCATATTCCTCTTTGGTGGGAACTGTGAATTCCATGCGACCAGTTTCCTCATTGAGGATCAAATCAACAGTTTCAGCTTTCTCTACATCCTTGAAATGCAGATCCAGAGTCTTGTTCTCTTTGTTGTTAGCCTTGATTGTGTAAACATCCTTGTAAGCATCGGTAAGATCGAACCACAACTGGATGGTTTGGCCAAGATCAACCTTTGATTCAGGATCTGGAACAGGTTTAGGATAAGCCTTGAACTCTGTGAATACATCCTGACGATCAGCGAACTTAACAACAGTGAAGTTTTCTGTTGTAGGATCACTGTTAACAGTAGCTGTTGTTTTGGAAGAGGTCTTAGTAGGCCATGGTGTGTACTCAACTTCCTTAACAGCAATAGCGGTTACAGGAGTCTTGTTGGGATCCTGGTCAGCAATGTAAGCCAGATCAACATCTTTCTCGTTGGTATCAAGCTCAGTAGCTTTACCAGTACCTACAGAATAGGTCAAGGTTGTACCGTCCTCAGATTTGATATTAACAGGTGCTTCACCGTCCTTATTGATCTTCAGATTGCCGTCGCCATCCAATTCAGCGGTGATTTCAGGAGCAGGAACATAAACGGGAACGAATGTACGGCCAACAATTGGAGTAGAACCACCCTCGAAATCAATCTTGGTTTCGATAGTAGTTTCCTTGCCAGTCTCGCATGGAACACCACCGTCGGGATAGGGCTTCCAAGCGTCATCACCTTCACCCTCGAAACGATACTTTAGCTCACCGCCCTTATTCTCAACAGGATTAATGATTTCTGCTTTGTAGGTATCATCTTCTTTCTGAAGCTTCTGTGGGCCTTCAGGATCCTTGAAATAAGGAGCATACACTGTAACCACCTTATAGAGCTTAGCAGGCTTTATACTTTCGGTACCTATAGTATGTTTAAATCTTTTTGCACCCGGATTGTAATAAACGAATCGTTCAATATTACTAGCTGCAAAAAGGTAATATTCATCAGTCATTTCTTTCCATCTCCAAGATACCTCAGGCATAACAGGATCATAACCTGCTTCTGTCAAATTTGCATACTCGTCCAGATAAGGGCCAACACCCTTAGCACCAGTACCTGCATCTCCTACAGGAACATCTTCATTTGACACTACATCGCCAGCCGCATTCACGTACTTGTCGTCTGCATTTTTTTTCAAATCTTTACTCAAAGAGAAGGTTTCTGAAGAATAAGCTGCACCATCAAGTCTGGTCGGAGCACCCTCTGCAACCCAGAAATAACTTGCATTTTCGGGAAGAGATGTACCACCAGCCTCAGTCTTGAAGGTTACTGCATCAATCTGCTCACCATTTTTATCAGCGTAAGCAACGTTAAGATCCTCATCAACAACAGTTACCCTGTCGAAATAATGCAAAGGATTGGTTGCACTTACCTTTGCCCACATTTCGACGGGAGTCAGCTTTTCTTTTGGAGTAGATGCAGGACCACCTGTGGCTTCATCTGCAAAAGCACTCACACTAAACAAAGCTACCGCTGCCAAAGCTAACGGTTTCTTCGTCAAAAAAGATAAAATCTTCTTCATAAGTTAATAAATTTAATTAATAATAATGTTAATAAACACTTTAGTTAGTTATTTCGTTTCGTTATTCAGAGCGACGCTTCGCTCTCGGGACATTTGTTTCTTTGTTCAAGAAAAAAGCGCAGCCGCAAAAGCTTTTCAGCATTCGCGCCCACGCATCGGGTTGTGAGTATTTTTTTCAACAAATATCCCTAAGATGCGCGAGCACTCACTTGCCAATCCACGCTTTCTCGGGTACAAATATAGAGACATTTTCAATTCCACCAAAACTTTTTTTACTTTTTTTGCTTATTTATTAAGAAAAATTCGAAAAAAAATGCTGAAAAGCACGTTTTTCTTATGATTTTCCCGTTTTTCGCGCCTTCAACCATTACTTGAAACAGGTTGTGCCCAAAAGTGGAAATTGGCCTAATCCCTTTGCTGCAAAGGTCTCGCGCGCGTTATTATTAATAAGGTATAGCCCGCTGGCTAACACCTGTCGTTGCTCTCGAAGAGAAGGATATGACGCTCGACCACCTCCTGAGAGGCGCGAACGATGACGTCCTTCATGTCGATATAGTTGGCATCTGGCTGTTGAACGTACTGTCGCATCCGCTCCGTGACACCTATCTGGATAGCGGTAGCCACGTTGACCTTCGAGATTCCGTTGTGGACACAGGACTTGAAGTCCTCATCGCTGGTACCTGAACCTCCGTGCAGGACGAGGGGCAGCCGATTGCGGTCGCGGATTTCCTCCAAGCGACGGATATTCAATCGAGGCGTGGCGGTGTACTTTCCGTGCTTGTTCCCAATCGCCACAGCCAGCGCATCGATACGTGTCTGTTCGATGAAACGAGCCGATTCCTCCACATCAGTAAACACGTCGGCTTCTGCCTCATCCTTCCCTGCATCACCTACCTTGCCCAGTTCAGCCTCCACGTCCACCCCAAAGGCACGTGCCATACGAACCACCTCGCTGGTGAGTGCCACATTTTGCTCGAAAGGCAGGGATGAGCTGTCTATCATGACGGAATTGCATCCCAGACGGATGGCTCGCGCACAAGTCTCATAGCTCAAGCCGTGATCCAGGTGAACACAAACGGGTACGGAGGCCTGACGAGCCTTCTCGATGAACATGGGAACCATCAACTCCAGAGGCGAGTAAGGGAATTGCACCTCTGCTATCTGCAGGATAATGGGCGAGTGGAGACGCTCAGCAGCCTCGATGGCTCCCAAGACGTTCTCCAGACTCAAGCAATTGAAAGCACCCACTCCATAATGATGGAGAAAGGCATCTTTCAGTATTTCTCTGAATGGAACTATCATTTTTCTTTCTTCTTTTATCGTATGCTATACAATCAAAACTGCTCGAGGTAAGCCTCGTAATACGGGCGCAGCAGCCCACGCTTCTCGCCAGGAGCCTGCTCGTAATAGGTGCCACCCACATAGAAACAGGTGAATCCACCGGAAACAACGCCCCAGCGGGCAGCCTCCATCAGGTCGAGCACCGTTTTGCCTTCATGCAACTGCTCCACCAAGGAAGCGATCACACCGCCGGCAAAATTGTCGCCGCAGCCCGTTGTGTCGCCTCGCTTGCCAGCTTTCAACTCGTTCTTCACCTTCGCTGAAACGGGCATCGTGGCAGAAACCTTGTCCAAACGCTGGCTGTCGGCATAGAACCAGACATCCTTCGCGCCGTTCGTGACAACAGCCGCCCCCGTTCCTTTCTCGCGGAAGAACGTGAGGGCATCCTCGATGCGACTGGTTCCGCTCAGGCGAAGAGCCTCCTCGCAATCCGTAATCAACACGTCGATGTGGCGGTAACTATCATCGCTGCTCCCCAAGGGCCAACGGCCGTTGGGATGCTTTTTCTCGTTGAGCGAGTCGAAAACGGTATTCACGACGGTCAGCGCGCCCTGTCGCTGGGCCTCAGGCAACAGGCGGTCAAGAGCCTCGTGAACAGGCGGCATGAGAGCCGTTGCACCAAAAACGACGATATCCGACTGGTAGAAACTGTCATCCAACTCGTCAGGCTGGTATTTCCAAGAGGCTCCAATGGTGTTCACAAAGATACGCTCGCCGTGACCCTCATCGTGGTTCGGATCAGAGAAAACGGAGGTGGAAGCCGTCTCTGCGCCAGGCTCCACGCGATAATGCTCGAGGCGGACAGGAACGCGATGCAAGCGATCCAGCAACTGACTGCCCACCTCATCGTCGCCGTAACATCCATAGAAGCGGATCTCTGAGATCTCGTGTGTCAGCTGAGCTGCATTGATGAGCGCCACGATGCAAGGCCCACCTATGTTGACCGTGTCGGCTGGACGTCCCCCCGTAATGTCTTGCAGGACCTCAGGGAAACGGTGGCCACAGAACTGCTCGAACTCCTCCTCGAACTCCAGTTTGCCAGGCTCCAGGCCTCCATCACCATGCTGACGGCTCAAATACTTGCTGAATGTCTCAGAACTGAAGCTGATGCCGTTGTAGATTCGATCCACCAAACAGCACCCCACGCCAGAGACAATAACCTTCCTGCTCTCCATCACTTCAAGAACTTGTCGTAATCGTTGCACAAAAGGTGATAGGGCTCCTCGTCCTCGATGGTTTCAGGGAATCGCCCTACTGGATCATAGAAACGGTTGTCGGTCGTGTCGTCGTTGCATTGGCTCACCTCGCCCACCATGACTACTCCGTGGCCTAGCTCGCCGTAGAACTTATGATAGAGATATTGTGTCATGCAGACACTCTGACCTGGACGCAGGACGAGTTTGCCGCCTGGCTCCAGCACCTGCTCCAAGCCGTCCACCAGCACGTGAACAGGGGTGTCAGCCTTCAGCTCATCAGCATCCGCGTTGAAGAACTCTACCACCAGATTGCCGCCACCTCGATTGATGATGTCTTCCATCTTAGACCAATGGAAATGCCAAGGGGTGACCTGATTCTCGCCTACAATCATGATTTTCTCAGCATAGGGTTTCTTGTCCACCCCATACTTGCCGTTGCGCAGGGTGAAAAGGAAGAGTCCAACCTGATTGAAATCTCCTGAGCCAAAGTCCGTTATGTCCCATCCCAGCATACGTTCTGTGATGTAGTCTGTCTGACCCTTATGGTCTTTCCAATCCTGCAGGTTCCAGTTTGCCCATTCAGGCAGGATAAACTGTTTGCTCGCCAAGAATTTCTCGGCCTCTCGCATAATCTGATTAATCTCGCTTCTTTTCATGTTATTCTAAGTATTTCAGTTTCACTTGTTTACATAATTGATGTCTGATGGAGGCACATCCTTCTCGTCAGCTCCCCACGCACGATTAGGCTCTCTGCCCATCTCTAAAAGCAACGTGCCTCCCTGCATCAACTCCTCGTGGGTAAACCAGGGCCGCGTGAGTTCCTTGCCGTTGAGGGCTGCCCGCTGAATGTATTTGTTGTCCTCGCTATAGTTTCTGGCCTCCACGACGAACGTCTTGCCTCCCTCAGGCAATTGGATGACAACCTTTTCGAAGAAAGGACTGCCGATAGCATAGACAGGGATGCCAGGCGTGACAGGAAAGAATCCCATCATGGAGAAAACGAGGAACGACGACATGCCTCCCCCGTCCTCATCGCCAGGGATACCGTACCAGGTATCGTTGAACTGGCTATCGATGACCATGTGGATGCGTTTCTGAGTCTTCCAGGGAGCGCCCAGATAGTCATATAAATAAGGTATATGGAAACTTGGCTCGTTGCCCATCGCAAACTGTCCTATCATGCCTGTCGCGTCAGGCAACTGAGGCCAGAACTCATACTTCGCTTTCCCCAAGGGGATTCGAAAGAGCAAATCCAGCTGTTCCAGAGCTTTCTGCCGTCCTCCCATCAGGTCCGTCAGTCCCTGGATATCGTGCTTCACGTCCCATTGGAAAGTATAGGCATTGTTCTCTGTGAAATAGGCACGATCCATATAACGCGGATCCATACCTTCTATCCAGTTTCCTTCCGCATCTTTGGGCCAGAAGAGATACTTGTCAGGACGGTAGAGGTTGCGATAGAAGGCAGCATAACGCAGGAAGAGGTTCACGTCGTCCTTCTTCTTGAGTTCGCGAGCCAACTGAGCCAGACACCAATCACAATAGCTGAAGGTCGTGGTGATGCTGACGGACTGACGCCTCTCCCAAGGCATCTGAACCTCAGGAACCGTCTCCTTCTCACCTGGTTTCAAGCCAGGGAAATAGCCGTGTTCATCGTAGAAATCATCCAAAACGGATCTCTCGCCACGTTTCCAGGCGATGCGCGTCCGCTCGAGAGCATTGTGGCGAAGTCCCTCGTACGCCGTCTTCAAGTCAAACTTCAGTCCCTTGAACCACGAGTCTGCCATCCAAGCTGCCGCATAGTTGCCCGTCATGCCAGGCATCTCGCCGCTGAGGATAGCAAACTGAGGAATGGCGCCACTCTGGCGATACATGTCTAAATAGGAATTGATCTTCTGCACCTCCTGGTCAGGATTGAGAATGGTATGCAAAGGTTCCAGGCAGACGTGCTGATCCCATATCCAGTTGTCCGTAAAGAAAGGTTCCTTGCTCTTGTGAACCTTGTGGTCAAACGAGCTGTAGTACTGGCCGTATTCATTGATGTCCACCATGCGCTCGAAGCAACGGTAGAGGGCCGTGTAAAAGACGCGCTTGTGGGATTCTGTACCTCCTGAGACACGAATCAGGTTAAGGATGGGCTCCCACGTCTGCTTGGCAGCATCGCAGACCTTGTTGTAGTCAAACTGGGGAATCTCACGTTCCAGGTTCTCCTGCGCCTGCTTCAGGCTGATGTAAGAGATGCCGTAGCGCATCATCACCTGTTCCTTGCCCTGCCCCACGTTAGCGAGCATCACCCGCTTGGCGTCAGATTCGTAGCGAGCATCGCTCAAATCGTGGTCGAAACGGGCATAGAGATACACTTTCATGCCGCTGTAGTCTGCCTCGCAAGTAACGGTACGAGCATCTGCCAGTTGGAAAACTCCCTTCTCGTTCACGTTGCTGAAGCGGAAGAAATTCTGCTGATCACTCAGGAAATCCACTCGCACGATGCCACTCTTCTTGCTGGGAGCGAAAGCCAGACGGCACCCCTCCAGCTCAGCCGTATATTGATAAGGTGTGTTCCTCTCGTGGTCGTACTCCTGACGACGCTGGAACATTTCCTTGCCAAAAGTGCCCGTCAAGGGAAGAAACCCAAAAGCCTGGCCCATACGATGGGAAAGCATATTCAAGGGGTAAGAAGCAACCTGGTCGTCCAACATGTCGGCCCGCAAAGGCGTCCATCGAATCATCTGATTGGGCAAATGTACGGTAGGACGGCACGGCTGGAGCAAAACCCCCACTCCACCAATGGTTGGATCCACGTAGTCCAGTCCCGTCTGGGCTGAACCCATCAGCGGGCATAAGACAGCCAGCAAAAGAAGTTTCTTAAGTGTCGCATTCATGGGTCTCATTCTCATAAAAAAGTTTCTCATTTCAACATTTTCATTGCAAAGATACTTCTTTTTCTGATTCATTGGCATCATGGAAAGAAGATTTATGAGCAGAAGTCAGAAAAAAAGTGGCGAAAAGCGTCCAGACAGACCGCTTCTGGCATCCAGAAAATGGGGGTCTCGTCGTCCCTAAAAATACAACACGTTGTCTTTGCAATTTCAACACGTTGTCTTTGCGGTTTCAACACGTTGTCTTTTCAGCCCCCACGCGTGAGGGTAAATCTGACCACTCGTAAAGTGCTGCCCACGAAATCCATCTGAACACTTTTTCCTCCTGAACGGACGTATTTTTCATCCAGTTGAGGTTTTTCTGCCCTCAGCATTTGTCCATGTCAAAAAAGGTTGCTAAATTTGTAGCATCAATCATGTAACGCAACGAATTATGATTCCCATGAAAAAAGTTTTCATCACATTGCTGGCAACCCTATGTATCTCTTGCCAGGCAATCGCCCAAGAGAGTGCCCTTAAGGGCAAGAAAGTCCTGTTCGTCTATGGTGGATGGGATGGTCACGAACCCAGACAATGCCACGATCTTCTGAAGCCCTGGCTCCAGGAACAAGGAGCCATCGTGTACTCCTCTGAAAGTCTGGACTCCTATACTGACAAGGAGCTGATGGGGAAAGTGGACCTAATTATCCAGACCTGGACGATGGGAAGCATCACAGGCGAACAGGAAAGAGGTCTGCTGGAAGCTGTTCGCAACGGCGCAGGCATCGCTGGATGGCACGGCGGATTGGGTGACTCCTTCCGCAACAACACGGAGTACCAGTTCATGATAGGCGGCCAATGGGTGGCTCATCCTGGTGGCGCCATCGATTACGACGTGAACATCAAGGACAAGAAAGACCCTGTGACAAAGGGATTGAAGACTTTCCACATGAAGTCTGAGCAATACTACATGCACGTGGATCCAGGCGTGAAGGTTCTTGCCACCACAACCTTTCATGGCGAAGGCAACACACCTTGGATAAAGGGTGTGGTGATGCCTGTTGTCTGGAAGAAATATTATGGAAAGGGACGCGTATTCTACTCCTCGCTTGCTCATTCCGCCAGCGACTTCAAGGTTCCTGAAGCCTTGGAGATTATGAAGCGAGGAATCGAATGGGCTGCTCTCTCCAAGGAAGAGTAAAAAAGTCCGTTTTCATCGGCTGATTACTCCCTCGTCAATACCTCCACAAAACGACTTTCCCTTTGGAGGAGGAGACGAGGGAACCTTTTTGTGGTCTCTCCATCTGTCTTCCTGATAAATCGTACCATCGTGAGGATTGATCTCTATCAGCCTGAAGAGAAAAGATGCCTGTAGGATCCAGATTGGTGTAACCCTTCGAGGAGCGATAGACCGTCGCGTGACTGCTGAAAGGCACAGGAGTTTCATCTGCCTCCGCATCGTTGTCCAGATTCTGGTACCATGCCTGCGAGCCGTCTGTCTTGCCCCCATTGATGCGATAGCAAATTGTACCATTTGACAGGTAAGCAGACACTCTGATCTGAATGCCATTTCCCACTTCTCCCAACGCATTTCGATAGTAATTGTTCTCGCTCACAACCTGTGAATAATTCCGGCAAATGGTGTGGCTACTGTTAGAGCTTACCTGAAGCCTACTGGCCAGGATGCAGTTGCGGATATGCGTCGTAGTAGTGGCCCAACCAACGATGCCGCCACAATGGGTAGTGGAACTACCTGTCATGGTGCCGGCAAAAAGACAATTCTCCACCGTTCCTCCCCCATCCGTGACTGCCACGATGCCACCATGAGTCCCATCTCCGTTTACGGTAGAAATGATATCAACATAACTGGCACAATTCCTGACTTTTCCTCCAAAGCAACGGGCCACCACGCCAGCCGCGAACTTGGCACTCGTTTGGATGCTGCCTCGCGTAATAAGATTCTGAACCATCCCTGTCAAGTACTGGAAAGGAGCTGCATTGTTCTGGTTACAATTAAAATCTATGGTGATACTATGTCCCTGCCCGTCAAAGGTTCCAAAATACATGCCACCCTGTGTCCCTACTGAAACATACCCATAACCTGACAGGTCAATATCCTCTGTCAGGACAGCATTCAAGCCTGTTTGTCCCGCATTCACGGCAGCAGCAAAATCCATGAAATCAGCAGCAGAGGATATCTCGACAGGATCCTCGACAGACAAAGGATCAGCATATCCCAAACGAAGGTCCAGCCAGCGGATACGTTGCCTCAAATAGTTGCGAAGTGTTCTCAATTCCGCTTCGTAAGAACCCAACGCCTGAAAATTCAAATGCACAAAAGTATCAAGAACATTCCAGCGCATGAAGTTGAGCCGTTGGGATGCATCCAACATCTGCGCCACGCTGTCCACATAATGAAGCATGCTCTCCTCAGTAAAAGCTCCGCTATCCCGTTTGTCAGCCCACATTCGACACAAAAGATCCCATGCATAGGGATCTGAGAGAATGCGGTTAGTTATGTTAGGTAACGTACCTGCATAGATACCAATATGTCGAAAGATGAAATCCGACTTTCCGCTGACAGGATAAGTTCTTTTATCATTATCCATCGCATCATCAAAATCCCAGCAAGGTCCCACGTGGAACTGCACCTCGTTACGATCCTTATACATATAGGTACTCCAATAAGTATCGGAATTCCCAGCAAACTCATTAACCAGCAGATGCTGAAGGAAACTCTCCACATCGAGTAAAGACCGGTATCCCTTTTCAGGGTCTTGATAATTGTCAGCATAAACGCGCTCTTCCATCAAGTTGAAATATCCTTGAATGTAATCGTGCTGGGGCGCGGATATTTCATTCTCTCCAGGTGACTTGATGGTAACAGGAATACCTTGTCGACTATAAAACCTGCGGTTGGGAGGTTCAGAACCAGCATAGGCATCACATTCTATGAGATAACCGCCCGTGAGGGCTTCCCCTTCCTGATCCTGAGCTGTCATCTCTGTGATATCTACACGATGAGAATTCACCGTTATCTGGTCGGTAAGTTGATAGCATCCCTTGTACTCCCCATTCACTATGACATCGACAGGATATATCCAAGGTGTGTAAGCCATCCCCAAACGACGGCTCATCTCTTGCCCTACCATGTTGCGCATCAACGTCTTGTCACCATGATTGCTAATCAACGTCCATTTCCTGGCTTTCGCTGGAGAAGCCAGATCTGAACCAGAGAAAAAACGAACCTTTTCTGTGAACTTGATGCGATAAGGCTTTTTGTCGAAATGCAAGGAAGCGTTGCCTCGCAGACGAATATCAGCCGTTTCTTCCTGAATACGCGTTGCATCAGCATAAATGATGGTTACGGAAGAAGGAATCTCATTGACCTTATCATACGGATCAACATTACCTCCCGTATGGATGGAAAGTGTGGGCAGGTTCGTCAACTGGTAAAAACGAGAATCATCGCCCTCTGCAGCATAACCATAGAACTCCACCTCAGCCACATTGCATCGAGCATCATTGGGCCCCACGTAGCGCACATAACGAAAACCACGAGAAACGGAAACATCAGCATAATGCATCTCACCTATCGCACTCGCCTCATCCACCATATATAAAGGTACAGCATCCATGAAATCAGATCGATTGGCACCCTCGAAAAGAGCCAGACGAACCCGCAAGGGACCATAGGTTGCCTCGTTGCGGGGTGACCATCCAACACAAGTTATCACGTGAGGAACCTCCAGATCCATCCCCACCCACGTCTTGGAACGATCATAAGAAGCAAAAAATGTGCTGAGGTCACCATCGAAAGCACACTCGCGACCATTGACTGTAGCTGAAACACTTCCCGTGGAATAATCCACACTGGTCTTCGTTCCGATTATGGTACCTGAAAGCAAACGACTCTTTTCCGAAGGGATGTGGCTGCCGTACAACGAAGTATACGAAAAAACATTCACGGAAAATGTAAGGAACAAAAGAACAACCACAAAAGCATACAGAACAGTGTCCTTCAGTTGAGCTATATACTTTGTAGTAGCCATCATGGAATGGACAACAAAAGGATTATTGTTCCTCCTCCAGAGCAGACTTGACACTCCCCGCTTGCAAAAGACGCTGCTGGGCTTCCTCGTAGTCGAGACCAAGACTATCCTGAATCATACGGGTGCCACGATCCACCAGTTTCGCATTCGTCAGTTGCATGTTCACCATACGATTTCCCTGCACGCGTCCCAAGCGAATCATCAAAGTGGTAGAAATCATGTTGAGAATCATCTTCTGAGCCGTTCCGCTCTTCATGCGACTGCTGCCCGTAACGAACTCAGGACCCAGAATGACCTCAATGGGGAAATCCGACTCTGCTGCGAGAGGCGTATTCGGATTGCTGGTGATGCAACCCGTCAGAAGACCTTTCTCACGGGCATCGTGCAGTACTCCAACCACGTAAGGCGTAGTGCCTGAAGCTGCGATTCCCAATATCGTATCATCCTGAGTAAGGTGAAACTGTTGCAAATCAGACCAGCCCTGATGCACGTCATCCTCAGCATTCTCCACCGCATGTCGCAAGGCAGTATCACCGCCTGCAATCAAACCTATCACCCATGTGTCAGGAACACCAAAGGTGGGAGGCAGTTCGCTGGCATCCAACACACCTAATCGTCCACTCGTACCCGCCCCCATATAAAAGAGACGTCCACCACGACGCATACGAGGCTCTACCTGACAAACAAAGGCCTCTATCTGAGGGATAACCTTTCGGACAGCTTCCGCTACCCGTTGGTCTTCACGATTGATGTCCTCGAGCAACTCCAAGGTAGACTTCTTTTCCAAGTGATCATAATAGGAAGGCTGCTCGGTAATTTTTTCAGAGATTTTCATGCTTTCCCAAAAATTCTTGCTATCTTTGTAGGCAAAAGTACACAAAAATCCAACGCAAACAAAATAATTGCACCTATGATACAACGATTAATTGATTTTCTGAACGCCTCACCAGTCAATTTCCTTGCCGTGAAGACTTTGAAGGAAGAATTGGAGAAGGCTGGATTCCAAAAACTGGATCCAGGCAAGCCCTTAGGTAAACTGAAACCAGGCGACCAATTCTTTGTAACCAAGAACGACTCATCCATCTATGCTTTCCGTCTTGGAAACGAACCTTTACAAGAAGCCGGATTCCATATCATCTGCGCTCATTGCGATTCACCCACCTTCCGCATCAAGCCGAATGCTGAAATCACCTCAGAGGGTATGGTGAGACTGAACACAGAAGTTTATGGAGGTCCCATCATGAGCACTTGGTTCGACCGTCCACTCAGCTTGGCAGGACGAGTGATCCTACGCGGCAAAGACCCCATGCACCCTGAAACACGCCTACTGCACATAAAGCGTCCCTTGTTGCAGATATCCAATCTGGCGATTCATTTCAACCGTCAAGTCAATGATGGTGTGAAATTGAGCAAACAGAAGGACATGTTGCCCCTCTTAGGCATCGTGGAGAATGAGCTGGAGAAAGGCAATCTTCTCCTGAATGTCATCAGAGAAGAACTGGGCGTGAAAGCAACCGATATCCTGGATTTTGACCTCTATCTGTATGACGCGACTCCCGCCTGCACCTTTGGGGTACACAACGAATTTATCTCCAGCGGACGATTGGATGACCTCTCGATGGTATTCGCTGGACTGGAAGCCCTGCTGGCAACAGGAGACAAAACACCCAAGCATACCCAAGTGCTTGCCATCTTCGACAACGAGGAAACAGGATCGCAGACGAAACAAGGAGCAGGAAGTCCCTTCTTGAGCAGTATCCTAAGGCGAATCGTACTGGCACAGGGAGGTGATCTGGAAGATTACTATCGTAGTGTGGAAAAGGCGTTCATGGTATCAGCCGACAACGCGCATGCCTGGCATCCCAATTACAACGAGAAATACGACCCCACGAACCATCCCGTGTTAGGCGGTGGTCCTGTCATCAAATACAATGCTGCCCAGAAATATGCCAGCGATGCCGTATCGGGTGCTATCTTTGCCAATATCTGCGAAGATGCTGGAGTACCTTGTCAGCGATTTGTGAATCATAGTGATGTGGCAGGTGGGAGCACCTTGGGCAACATCCTCGCAGGTTCCCTCCCCCTGCTTGGTGTGGATATGGGTAATCCTATTCTGGCCATGCACAGCGCCCGAGAGACAGGCGCTGTACGAGACCATGAATACTGCGTGCGGGCTTTCACCCGTTTCTATCAGCTTTAAAACTCGAAGGTTTCAATCTTCAACTCACCAGTTTCTTGCATAATACCCACATACTGGATGAACTCGGGAGTTGCAGAATGCTTATCGAGAACTTCCTGATTCTGCCAAGTCTCGACAATACAGAAAACGTCAGGACGAGTAGCACTCTCAAACACATCATAAGCGATCACACCTTCATGCTTCTGAGACTTTGCAACCAATGCGATAGCTGCCTCCAGTCCACGGTCATACTGACCTTTCTTGGCTTGATAAAAACAATTGATACGAATCATAAAATGAAATAAATTTAAAAGGTTAAACCACGTTTTTTCCCACAAAAATAAAGAAATTCAGCGGAACACGACCTGCAAAAGATGAAAAAATTTACCTTATTACATATTATTAACGAAACATGAGAAACCTAACACCATCTCTCAGAAAGCTACTGACAAATATAGCTTGCATCCTCGTGCTTGGAGCATTTGCCCAAACGCAAATCGACCACAAAAGCTTACCCCGTCAGATTTATTCAGGCGAACAGGACCAGTTCCACGTGCAAGGCATTGCTTTCGATCCCGTGAACAAATACCTGTATCTATCCTTCACCACCTCGTTGGTCAAACTGGATCAACAAGGCAACCTGATAGGAAGTGCCATCAATCTGACAGGTCATTTAGGATGCATGGCTTACAATCCTGATGACGGACGCATCTATGCGAGCTTAGAATACAAACATGACGCCATCGGGAAAGGAATCATGTCGGGAACAAACTCTGTGAACAGTACTGAAGATGCCTTTTACATCGCCATCTTCGACGGAGATAAAATTACTCGTCCCAACATGGATGC
>CAMKMK010000026.1 GCA_946413885.1 uncultured Prevotellaceae bacterium | reverse complement strand
GAAAATGTTTAATGCGCAAAACATTTTTATTGTTAATTTGTTCTACATGTTGAACATTTGACGAAAATGATGGACTACAATCATTAATCTTGTCTTTCATAATGAACAAAAAACTCCTTATTTTGTTCTATCTGCACAACATTTACATTCAATCTGGTAGTGTTGTTTGACTCCAGAAACTGGTCGTGATGCCACCAAGCAAGTCTCCAGGCTGGCCTTCTATGAGGTCTATGACAATACTTCCATACGCCATACTCGGGCATCCACGCCCCCCTCACGGGCATCTACACAGGAAGGCAATCTCATCCATTTTCATCCATTTGCGGTTATTGGCGCAAGAAGATTACTCTATATCAAGAAAAGATTGTAATTTTGTAGCAAAAAATTTGTAAAACTAGTAATGAATAAGGAAGCCGAAAAACTTTGCAAGGTAATCGAAAAAAGGGTTGGCCACAGCATGGAATCACCTCAGGACTTCGTGTGGCTCTCTGAACAAATCTGGCAGACGACACACGAGAAAGTGAGCGTAAACACCCTGAAACGATTGTGGAAGATACAAGGCTACGAAGTGACGGTTTCCCGCAGGACTACCCTTGACGTGTTGGCTTGGTTTGCCGGCTACAAAGACTTTGTCACCTTTTGCATGGACAAGGAGGAGAACAGCAAAATTATTCTGACGCGGCACGTACAGACAAAGGATCTGGAAAAGGGAATCAAAGTTCACCTCACTTGGTTGCCCGACCGAAAATGTGTTTTCACACACCTTGGGAAAGGCAGGTTCGTCATCTCGGAAGTAGAGAACTCAAGACTGTCGGTGGGTGACACTTTTGAATGTTCCGTCATCATCGAGGGAGAGCCACTCTACCTGAACAACCTCATCCACAAAGGCAAAAACAATTCCCTATACGTGATAGGGAAGGTGTCAGGGATACATTTCGAGGTGACAGAAGAATAAGAGAGAACATTCGCCTGCCCCAACGCAAGGCTACAAGATTCTCATCTTTCAATGATTCTGTTGAATTCCTGCCAATAGCCATCTGCCTGGTATGCAGCTTTGCTGCGACGGGGCACATAGAGTGTGGCAACGGCGGGGTTGGTGAATACTGCACGACAAGCAACGGGATTAGGATTACGTACCGTTACTGAGGTCAGATTCGTGCCTAAGCCGAATACCCAATTGCCAATGGTTGTCACACTTGCAGGGATTGTGACAGATGTCAATCCTCCACAGCGGGCAAAAGCTCCATTACAGAATTCCTCTATGCCTTCCTCGAGGGTGAGGGAAGTCAAACCTGAACAATATTCGAATGCCCAATGCCCGATAGTTTTTACACTCGAGGGGATGGTGATGGAGGTTAGACTGGTGCAATGCCAGAAAGCAAAGTTCCCGATGCTGGTCACACTGCTGGGAATCGTAATGCTCGCGAGCGAACTGCAACCATCAAAGGAATAATCCCCGATGCTCGTCACACTGCCAGGAATCGTGATGCTCACGAGCGAACTGTAATCTTTGAACGCACAATTATCAATCTGTGTCACTGGCAGTCCCAACAATTCATCTGGGATGACAATTGAGGATGAATTGAAATCCCCCAAAAATCCTTTCAAAGAAAAGCTATCCCCAATGCGCCTATAAATCAATCCCTGTTCATCCACATAGATGTTCTCGCCCGTCCCTTTCCCCATGCAGCAGATATCATAGTCCAGCCAGCGGTTCTCTCCTCCTCTGTCATCAATATAGATGGCAAGAAGGTTCTCACCTTCAACCAACGATTTACTGGGGATGAAGAGCTCGTTCGTAGTAGCATCCATTTCACCGAAGAATACGCCATTCAAATATACCTTGATATGATCGTTATGACGGGCAGTAAGCGAATAAAAACCTTCCTTGACCTCTTTCAGGGTGAAGGTCCGCCTCAGATAGAACGCACCGCCTTCGGCTTTCCAATAGTAGTTGGCATCAGGGTCATTGGCCATAGGACCTGTCAAAACAGACCATTCGGCATCGTTGAATTTGCACGAATACCATAAATTCCCATCGTTATCCACAGGATCAGGAGCTTCTTCCCAACTCTCGAAGTATTGGTAACGAGCCTCCCAGGAATGGCCCATGAACTGTATTCCATCACCTTCTTCCACAATTGACTTGAAATCCTTCCAATACTCGGCATTGGCATAAGCATCACAACTGCCAGGAGGGACACATAGAATGGCATTGACACGATTGGAGAAAGTTTGGGCATTTATTTCCACAGGTACAGCATTTCGAACGGTCACCGTTGCCAAGTTGCAACAACCATCAAATGCTCCTTTCCCTATGCATGAAACATGCTTGGGTAGAATTATGGAGACCAGTTCAGTACAATCGCAGAACGTCTGATCCCCAATGTCTGTCAAGCCTGTGAAATACTGCAACTCCTTGAATGATGTAATCTTTTTGTTCCCTTTGAAAAACTCGCCCAAGTCCTTCACGGCAGCAGCTTCCTTCAGAGTCAACTCACCGTCTCTGTTGGTGTCCCAGTTGGCAACACAAATGGCTTTTACATCTCCATCGTCGAATTCAACCTTACTCAATCCGAAGATGTGGTGAATCCTATCCCAAGTGCCATACAATCTGCTGGAAGTTGGCATAGAAGGCATGCTGACAAGGTACCCAAGGAAGATTCCGGGGAGAAGCAACAAGAGAATAAGGAGAGCAAGCAAGAGCCAACGTCGCTGCGAATTCCATCTGCTGCGACGCGCAATATCACTCCGCAAATCATCGACATTGGCATAGCGCTGGTCGATGGGCTGGAGACAACGGTTTGCAATGGATTTCCAAAATCCGCCAAGAGGCATCTGCTGGATAATGACACCCAAAGAGTAGAGATCGTTGCGAACATCAGGAATAGGCAAAGATGCCTGTTCGGGTGACATGTACTGACGTGTGCCAGAAGGTTGTTTCAGTATGGCATAATTGTCGGCATCGGAGAGTGAGAAATCTATGATCTTCACACTGTGCCCGTTGCGTGTAAGCATGATGTTGCTGGGTTTCAGATCCCGATGGGTAACGCCCGAGTCATGAATATAAGCAAGGGCATCGATGATGCCGTTCACGATGCTTTCCGCTTCCCGCTGTCTGTCTTTCTGTGTCTTCGAGGTTGTGCTGGTTTCGTTGAGCCAATCTCTCAACGTTTCTCCCTCAATGTATTCCATGACGAGGCACTCACCTACCACTTCATCGCTGCCTCTGGGACCTGCTTCCACATATTCCACACCCTGACAATCCACAATCTTGGGATGGTGGAGTTTTTTCAGGATTTCCATCTCCTTGTGCAGCATCTGACGATAGATGGCATCGCCACACAATTCGGGAAGCAATGCTTTCAACAGATACCATCGTCCCATACGCTTTGCACGGAACAGGCGATGGAAGTCCGTCTGACGGAGGAGAGAGATTTCTGTGAATTGGGACTTCTGCTCTTCGAAGTCTCCTGCTTCGAAACCAGAATAAGAGTTGTCGTCTAAATCGTGCTGCATCATCAGAAATCACATTTCATTCATAATGGAACGAAACTTTTCCCAGAATAAAATTCCTTTTCACAATCTGGCATCACTCATTCTGGATTGTATCCAAACGAGTTAAGTTCACGTTGAGACGAGCGCCAGTCCTTGTCAACCTTTACAAACAATTGCAGGTAGATGGGTTTATCGAAGAATTTCTCCAACGCCTTGCGAGCCTCGGTCCCAACCTTTTTCAAAGCAACGCCCTGATGTCCGATGATGATGCCTTTCTGTGATTCACGCTCCACGTAAATGATGGCACTGATATGGATTTTCCTTTCATCCTCCTTGAAAAGCTCCACCCTCACCTCGACAGAATAGGGTATCTCCTTGTCGTAATAAAGCAGTATCTTCTCGCGGATAATCTCGCTGACAAAGAAGCGTGCCGGTTTGTCCGTCCATTGATCCTTGTCGAAATAAGCAGGAGACTCAGGAAGGAGTTCCTGGATACGACGCAAGACGACATCCACATTGAAACGATGCAACGCGCTGATGGGGATGATCTCCGCCTGAGGTATGACAGCATGCCATTCCTCCACCTTTTTGGCAAGACCCTCCTGATCGCCAAGGTCAATCTTGTTGACAAGAACCAGGATGGGAACCTTCAGTTTCTGAACCTTCTCCAGGAAATCTGCATTCTTGTCGGGAGTCTCCACCATATCGGTGACGTAAAGCAATACGTCAGCATCCTGAAGGGCACTCTCGCTGAACTTCAACATGTGCTCCTGCAGCTTGTAATTAGGTTTCAGGACACCAGGCGTATCGCTGAAACATATCTGCATCTCAGGAGTATTCAGG
The DNA here is from genome assembly GCA_946413885.1 of uncultured Prevotellaceae bacterium. Lineage (GTDB taxonomy): Bacteria > Bacteroidota > Bacteroidia > Bacteroidales > Bacteroidaceae > Physcousia. The sequence goes on along the minus strand of CAMKMK010000026.1, from coordinate 11,452 downwards.
ATTCCCATAATGCGGTGGCGAGTTGTCTGCGCCTTGAATGTGGTAATGGAAATACGCTCTCCCACCAAAAGGTTCATCAGAGTACTCTTTCCCACATTGGGATTCCCTACGATGTTGACAAATCCAGCCTTATGCATAATCTTCTGTCAAATAAGAAATTAAAGTGTCATTCTTCGCTCGCAGACCTGAGTCTATACCATTCTTCACGCGAGATCAGCCCTTCCTTATAGAATTGGGCAGGTTCTTTTGCAGCTTCGTCAGCTCCGTCGTATCCCCAGATCATATAACTGGCACCCCAAGTGAAGCCTGCACCAAACGAGGTGAAGACAATATTGTCTCCCTTCTTCAGACGAGGCTCGTATTCCCAGAGGCAAAGAGGCAACGTTCCGCCAGAGGTGTTTGCCATGTGATCGATATTGACCATAACATGATCCCTGTTGACACCAATACGTTCCACGACAGACTTCTCGATATTGATGTTCGCCTGATGAGGAACCACCCAATCTATGTTGTTCTTATTGAGACCATTGCGCTGAGCGATGACCTCGATGGCAGAAGTCATGTCCAGAACGGCATGCTTGTAAACAGCTCGACCTTCCTGGTAAACAAAGTGTTCGCGTCCATCCACCGTCTCGTGACTTGGCATACGTGCGCTGCCACCTGCCGACATGTGCAGATGTTCAAAAGCCTTTCCCTTACTGCCATCCACACGATAATATCCGTCAATAAGACCGTAATTCTCAGTTGTAGCTTCCATCATGACGCAAGCCGCACCATCACCAAAGATGGGACAAGTATTGCGGTCTTCGTAGTTGGTCATGCTGGACATGTGGTCACCTCCACACACGATGATGCGTTTGTAGCGACCAGAACGAACAAAGTTTGCCCCTACCTCCAACGCATAGAGAAAACCTGAACAGGCAGCCTCCATATCGAAGCCAAAGGCTTGAGGTAAACTGCAAGCATCGATGACCAGAGAGGCGGTAGAGGGGAAATGGTAATCAGGGGTCGTGGTGGCGCAAATGACCAACTCTACGGAAGCAGGATCAACCTGAGTCTTTCGCAAGAGTTGCTTCACAGCTCGTGTCATGAGGTAAGAAGTACCGCTTCCTTGCTCAGGACGAAGGATGTGGCGAGTCTTGACACCTATGCGCTGCATGATCCACTCATCGCTGGTATCCACGATTCGAGACATCTCATCGTTGTCCAGAATATAATTAGGTACGTATCCGCCAACACCTGTGATTACCGCATTTATTTTTTCCATTTCAAAGAAATTCAAATACCTGATATACTTGATAAGTGACAACAAAAATAAAGCCGCCATAATCCTTGAAATCAGCAGGACTATTGCGGCTATATTCTGGAACCGAGAAGATTATGCCTCTTTCTCGATAGCAACCTTGCCGCGATAGTAGCCGCAAGCAGGGCATACTGTGTGGTAGATGTAATACTCGCCACAGTTTGAGCAAACTGCCAATGCAGGTGCTACTGCCTTGTCATGAGTTCTTCTCTTGAGAGTTCTAGTCTTTGACTGTCTTCTTTTAGGATGTGCCATTTTCTTTTATTTTTTGTCGTTATCTAATATTTTTTTCAATTCATTCCATCTTGGATCGATGGGTTTCTCCTTCTCTTGCGTGGAGTCGTTTTCCTCAAACTCTGCATCTCGAGGGCATTCTCCCTGACGATGCACGTGACGGATGGGAATCTCCAACGCAATGAATTCGTACAAGTTCCATGCCACATTCAGACTTCCATCCTCGTAAGGCACGGTCACGATGTCTCCATCATCCTCGAACTGGTCGCCAAGCTTCACTTTGAGGGTTTGCTCGGCTTCGATGGGTTGATCCATCAGCTCCAGACAACGGTCGCAAGCAACCTTGACGGTACCCGCGAAACCAAAGGTCAACTCATAGACACCAGATGTGCGCTTCACCTTTAACGAAGCGTCCAATTGACCTTGCTGAATCTCAGGACCCTGAACAGCGGAGAAGAAGCGGTCGTCGATATGCCATTGATACGACACAGTATCCGAAGTCATACCTCTCAGATCCACTTTAAAACTATCCAGTTTCTCCATCGGGGTGCAAAATTACAAAAAAAACAAATATGAGCAAGATAATTTGAGGCAAAAAATCAAGATTTAGTGCTTTTTAAGCTCTATTCTGAAGGTTGTGCCGCGTCCAATCTCTGAATTTTTCACAAAAATGCGTCCTTGATGGTATTCTTCGACAATCCTCTTTGCCAAAGAAAGTCCCAGCCCCCAACCACGCTTTTTTGTGGTGAAACCTGGCATGAAGACACTACCAAAATGATTCTTGGAAATTCCTTTCCCTGTATCCGATACCTCAACGGCAAAGCACGTGTTCGTCTCGAAGGCTCTGATGGTGATTTTTCCTGCTCCGTCCATTGCGTCGATGGCGTTCTTGCAAAGATTCTCTATCACCCACTCAAACAAAGGAGCACTTATACGTACAATCAGCGGCTGCTGAGGCAATTCGCAAGTCATGACAACACGATTGCTGGTCCTGCGGCTAATGTATTGAACCACAGCGGCTATCACCTCATTCAGGTTCCCAGGAGTCGGCTCAGGCATAGAACCTATCTTGCTGAATCGTTCAGCGATGCGCTGAAGTCGTTTCACGTCCTTGTCCATCTCAGGAATCATTTCATCTTCAGGATAATTCTCCTTCAAGACCTCCACCCAAGCCATCAGGCTACTGATAGGCGTTCCCAACTGATGAGCCGTTTCCTTGCTGAGTCCCACCCATACCTTATTCTGCTCTGCCTTCTTGCTGCTCAACAGGGCGAAGATAGCCACCACGACAAAAATCAGGACTACCCCCAACTGCACGTAAGGATAATAGGCAAGACGCTGAAGCATGATACTCTCAGCAAAACAGACCTCGATGTAATCGCCAGAATCATTGCCCGCATCGTCAGTCAAGGCTATACGGATAACGTTGCCATTCTCCTTCATCGAGCGGGCACGTTTAGCTACATTCTGATGAATCTCCTCTTCCGTCTTTCCCTTTACCTTTATATTACGGTAATCCTGCACGTCCCCTTCGCTTCCCAACACAATGACAGGTATCGTATTGTTGCCATTAAGAACAGCAAGCACAAGCGCCAAGTCCGTCGTCTCATCAGCATTCTTGACCGATCGCATCGCTTCCGCCCATACCGCCATGTTGTTGTACTCCTCGTTTTTCAGGTCACGCACCAGGAAATGAGACACGACCAGCGAGGCAACAGCAATGACCACCGCTGCAATCACTAGGATAATCTTCACCTGACGTATCTTATCTACCCACTGGAAGTTGTTCATGCCAAAAAAGGACGTTTCAAAGAGCAAAATTATGATTAAAAAATTACTTTTGCCAAAATTGCGACAAGAAATCAGCAAAAAAAGTGTACCTTTGTACCCATGAAACGTACAACTTACCTATTTTTATCGGTTCTTCTCTGCTTGGTTTCTGCTTGCCAGAACTACGATGAACCAGAACCTGGAACAAAATCCAGGCGGACGGTCATCGTTTATATGGGAGCGGAAAACTCACTCAACAGATATTCCGTTGCAGATACAACTGAAATGGCGAATGCAGCCTCGAAAGTACCTAAGGACGTGAACTACATCGTTTATCTCGATGGAGCCAAATATCCAAACATTTACACCCTGACTGCCCATGATGGACTGAAGCTTTGGAAAGAATTCAAGAAGGATCAGGACAGCGCCGACTCCACCGTCCTGCTCAATACGCTGAAAGAGATTGCAAACGAGTTCCCAGCAGAGCATTATGGACTCGTCCTATGGTCCCACGCGACAGGATGGGTCAACCGCAAGGAAGCAAAGCGCAGGAACACCATCCTGGTTGACAACAATCGAAACAGCGCTGCATCGAATGCAGGCTCAGAGATGAACATTTCAGAACTAAGATGGGCCTTGGAGAAATTCAATCATCTGGATTACATCTTCTTCGACGCCTGCTTTATGCAAAGCATAGAGGTTGCCTACGAACTGCGCAAGGTCACAGACTACATCGTTGGTTCACCTGCAGAAATCCCAGGGGAAGGTGCACCCTACGAGATGATCATGCCAGCTCTGTGCAAAGGAGATGCAGCAGAGATTGCCAATCAATACTACAACGGTTACAAGGATGGCGACGGAGTGGTACTTTCCGTTATCGACTGCAGCAAATTGGAGGCTTTGGCAAAAAAGACAGCACAATACATCCCCACCCTTTGGGCAAACAAGGCAGAGCTGAACACCTCAGGAGTCCAATACTTTATTCCTTTCGTAGGAGGCAACAGCTACCGCCCTGAACTCTATGACATGAACAGCGCTATGCACAAATATTTGTCAGAAGAAGCATACAAGGATTGGAAACCTTATCTGGAGGCAGCCGTGCCTGTACGTAAGGCAACCCCATATTGGTACTCCATTTTCTACGAAGGTGTCCTGACAGATCCTGACTATTATAGCGGCCTCTCGATGTTCATCCCCAACGCCAAATATGAGGCACACCAATGGAATGCCCAATTCCAAACCACCCAATGGTATGCCGCCACAGGTTGGAGCCAAACAGGTTGGTAATCCCCCTTCCACACGCTTCTTTTCACTCAATCAGGAACAACACGTCGTCTTTGCAATTTCAACGTGTTGTGTTTGCCATTTCAACACGTTGTCTTTGCCCTTTCAACGTGTTGTCTTTTTGCCTTTAATTTATTCTCCACTTACTCCTTATTATCCTGATCATTTCTATTCATCAAATTGCTTACAAAAAACCGTATTCTGTATTTGCGATAGGAAAGAGTGAAACCGGATTTTCAAAAGTTTTGGGAGGGATAGAAGAAGATGAATCTTTGTTGATGAACAATAAAAAAGATGTGATTCAGAAGGTATTTTGCTTCGTCTTTCATTTTATCGGCATTAATATTCCTAAAAGAAGACGTTTTCTCGATTCTTTTTGCTAACTTTGCAACCAAATGTACCTTATTAAAGATAAAAATATGCTTTTTGACAAACAGACATATTCGGAGAGGCGACAGAAACTGAAAGAGAGCGTTGGCTCAGGACTTATCATCCTCTTTGGAAACAATGACTCCCCAGCCAACTACCCATCCAACGTGTACAAATTCCGTCAGGACAGCACGTTCCTGTACTTCTTTGGCCTGCATCGCGAGGGTTTGGTAGGTGTCATCGATGTAGATGAAAACAAGGAATATCTTTTGGGAGATGATATTGACATCGAGGATATAGTTTGGTACGGACAAGTGGAAAGTGTGGCTGATATGGCACCACAAATTGGCGTGAGCAACAGCGCTCCCATTTCCCAACTGAAAGCATTGGTGGACAAAGCCAAGAAAGCGGGACAGAAGATCCACTTCCTGCCACCCTATCGTCATGATCTGATGATCCAGTTGATGGATCTCACAGACATCCATCCTTCACAGCAACGCGAAGCTGCATCCCTTGAACTTATCATGGCCGTCGTGAACCAGCGTTCCATCAAATCTCCTGCAGAAATTGAGGAGATAGAGCGAGCTTGTGCCATCGGATACAAGATGCACACTACGGCCATGAAAATGTGTAAACCAGGCGAAACGGAGCAGCACATTGCTGGAGTGATAAACGGAATAGCCAGCAGCTTTGGCTGCATCGTATCCTTCCCTACCATACTGAGCATGCATGGCGAGATCATGCACGGAAACCCCTCGCCACAACCCTTAGAAGAGGGACGACTGATGCTGTGTGACGCAGGTGCTGAAACAAACGAGAATTATTGCTCTGACAACACTCGTACAACTCCTATCAGCGGCAAATTCACTCAACGTCAGCGTGAGATCTACAGCATTGTCGTGGATTGTCATGATTACGCCCTAAGCATCGCCAAACCTGGTGTAAAATGGTGGGATGTCCACATGGGAGTCAGCCGAATGATGATAGACAAGCTAAAGGAGTTAGGGTTGATGAGGGGCGACACAGAAGAAGCTTTGCAAGCTGGCGCACACGCTATGTTCTTCCCTCATGGTTTGGGTCACATGATGGGAATGGATGTTCATGATATGGAAGGTCTTGGCCAGATATATGTGGGCTTCGATGATGAAGTTCGTCCTAATCTGGAACAGTTTGGAACAAGTTGCCTCCGTTGCGGACGTCGCCTGCAAGAAGGTTTTGTCATGACTGACGAGCCTGGCATTTATTTCATTCCTGCCTTAATCGATGACTGGAAGAGTCAAGGTCTCCACAAGGAATTCATCAACTACGATCTTTTAGAGACCTACAAGGACTTTGGCGGCATCCGTATTGAGGATGACATCCTGATTACCAAAGACGGTTGCAGATTCCTGGGCAAGGAACGCATACCTTATCACATTGACGACGTAGAGGCTTTCATTGCCAGATAACAATCACAACAAAACATAATAAATTTCTTATGAAAAAAATCATCGTTTTTGCCCTTGCAGCCATAATCGTGCTGCCAATGGGTGCCAAATCAAAGAAGAAGGAAGAGAACAAAGACACTCTCATCTTCACCACCATCGTGGAAAATCCTGTTACAAGCATCAAGAACCAGAACAGCTCAGGTACTTGCTGGAGTTATTCTTCACTTGCTTTCTTAGAGAGCGAAGCTATCAAGAAGCATCCTGAAATGAAGGATGATATAGACCTCTGTGAGTCTTTCCTCATCAGTAAGACTTATGTTGATCGTGCCGACAAGCATATCCGCACTCATGGCGATGCCAGCTTCAGTCAGGGTGGTTCCTTTGAGGATGCCCTCTATTGCATGGAGCACTATGGTCTTATTCCTGAGGGTATTATGCCTTATCCTATTACTAATTATGGCGACTCTCTCTTCAACTTCAGCTCCCTCTTTCCACCTTTGCAAGCATATCTGAAGAGCATAGCTCCAGATAACGCGAAGAAGATTCTGCATAAGGGTTGGAAACCTGCTGTTCAGGCAATGCTCGATGGTTACTTTGGAACTTGCCCCACAGAGTTTGAGTACAAAGGGAAAAAATACACTCCCCAATCCTTCGTTAAGGATTACCTGACTCTGGATCCCAATGATTACGTAAGCATTACCAGCTATACACATCATCCTTATTACACCACCTTCGCTTTAGAGATTCAAGATAACTGGCGCTGGGCAGAGAGTTACAACCTGCCTCTTGATGAGTTCATGCGTATCATGGAGGAGTCAGTAAAGAATGGTTGGACCTTTGCTTGGGGTGCCGATGTCAGCGAAGAGGGTTTCAGCCGTCGTGAAGGCAAAAACAAGAGCGTGGCTATTGTTCCTAATACCAGAGAGGTTGCTGGCGTAGGTAGCGACCAGGCTCGTTGGACTGGTGAGAAGGCTGGTGCGAAAATTGCTGAGAGTGACAACAAGGGCGAGAAGACCATCACTCCAGAAATGCGTCAGGAAGCTTACGACAACTGGGAAACTACAGACGATCATGGTATGCAGATATACGGTATCGCAAAAGACCAACATGGCAAGGAGTACTTCATGATGAAAAATTCATGGGGCGAAACAGGTCCTTACAAGGGATTTTGGTACGTCAGCAAGCCTTATGTTGCCTACAAGACAATGAATATTGTCATCAATAAAAATGCCGTTCCTTCTGACATTCGAAAGAAACTCGGATTTTAAAAGAAACGCCTCTTATTGTTAAAAAAACGCAATTTGCGGTGAAATTTTCCCGTAGATTGCGTTTTTTGTTGTACCTTTACACGGAATGAACTATAATTGGAACTACGATGCGCCTACTCCAGAGCAAGAAGCTCTGGCGAACGAACTTGCCAACGAACTGGGAATCAGTCCGATAGTAGGCAAGCTCTTGGTGGATCGTGGCATCCAAACACCTATCGAGGCAAAAAAATTCTTTCGCCCTCAATTGACAGAACTTCTTGATCCTTTCCTGTTTCAGGATATGGACAAAGCTGTAGAGCGACTGAATGAGGCTTTAGGAAACAGAGAGCGCATCCTGGTTTATGGAGATTATGATGTGGACGGATGTACCGCAGTCGCTCTCGTATACAAATTCCTGCAACAATTCTACTCCAACATCGACTATTACATTCCAAATCGCTATGAGGAAGGATATGGAGTATCCCACAAAGGTGTGGATTACGCCTATGAGTCGGGAGTAAAACTGGTTATCGTTTTGGATTGTGGCATTAAAGCCGTTGAGGAGATTGCTTATGCCAAAGAAAAAGGCATCGATTTCATCATTTGTGACCACCATGTGCCAGATGATGTCATGCCACCTGCTGTTGCCATCCTGAATGCGAAACGTGCAGATTCCACCTATCCCTACAAGGATTTGTCTGGATGTGGTGTTGGATTCAAGTTCATGCAAGCATTTGCCATCAACAATGGGATTGAGTTCTCCCAACTGATTCCTCTCCTTGACTTATGCGCTGTGAGTATTGCTTCCGATATAGTACCAATCATGGGGGAAAACCGCATCCTGGCATTTCATGGCTTGCGTCAGCTCAACTCGAATCCCAGTGTTGGCATGAAGGCTATCATCGATGTGTGTGGTCTCACCAACAGAGAAATCAGCATAAGCGACATCATCTTCAAGATTGGACCTCGCATCAATGCCTCTGGTCGTATGGAAAATGGCAAGGAATCCGTAACTCTTTTGGTTGAGAGAAATTACAAAGTGGCCCGCAGCGAAGCTGAGAAGATCAATCGCTACAACAACCAACGCAAGGATTTGGACAAGAGCATGACAGAGCAGGCCAACCAAATTGTAGAAAAATTAGATTCCCAACATGAGCACAAAGCGATTGTCATCTACAATGAGGAATGGCACAAAGGCATTATTGGTATCGTTGCATCACGATTAACTGAAATCTATTATCGTCCTTCCATCGTTTTGACACGTGATGATGAATTTGCCACAGGTTCAGCACGATCTGTTTCAGGATTCGATGTGTACAAGGCTATCGAAAGTTGTCGAGATCTTTTGGAGAACTTCGGCGGGCATACTTATGCGGCAGGACTTACCATGAAGGTGGAGAACGTCCCTGAATTCAAGCGACGCTTTACACAATACGTAGAACAGAACATCCTGCCAGAACAAACCAGTGCGATTATTAACATCGATGGTATTCTGAACTTTAAAGACATTACCCATCGGTTCTTTACTGATTTGAAACGTTTCAATCCTTTCGGCCCAGAAAACTCAAAACCCGTCTTTTGCACGAAACATGTCTTTGATTATGGCACAAGCAAAGTCGTGGGACGGGAGCAAGAGCACATAAAACTTGAGTTGGTTGATGATAAAAGCACTAATGTAATGAACGGCATCGCTTTCGGACAAAGCGCGCAGGCACGTTACATCAAGACAAAACGTTCTTTTGATATTGTGTACACGATAGAAGAGAACACCCATAAGCGTGGAGAAATCCAATTACAAATAGAGGACATCCGACCAACAGAAATCGACTAATGCCTGTAGATAAATACCTATCTATTCTCCGTCAATATTGGGGATACGAGGATTTTCGGGGAATACAGCGCAATATCATAGAAAGCATAGGGAGCCATAAGGACACTTTAGGGCTAATGCCTACAGGTGGGGGCAAAAGTATAACCTTCCAAGTACCAGCACTTGCAGAAGAAGGAGTTTGTATCGTTATTACTCCTTTGATTTCACTAATGAAAGACCAAGTGACAGCACTCAGAAAACTCAACATTCGGGCTGCTGCCATCTATTCTGGACAAAGTCATCAAGAGATACTACAAATACTGGAGAATTGCGTTTTTGGGGCTTACAAGATTGTTTATATTTCACCTGAACGAATCTCGTCGGATTTTTTCCGAATTAAGCTCCGCCACATAAACGTCAGTTTCTTTACTGTGGACGAAGCACATTGTATCAGTCAATGGGGATATGATTTCCGTCCATCCTATCTTCAAATCATTGAGATCAGGAAGATGAAACCCGGTGTCCCTGTTTTAGCTCTTACTGCGACTGCAACACGTGAAGTAGTGAAAGACATTCAGGAAAAACTTCTTTTCAAAGAAGAAAATGTTTTTCGAATGAGTTTTGCCCGCAGTAATTTAGCATATATAGTTCGCCATGCAGATAACCGGGAGCAGGAAATGTATAAACTGCTGAAAACGATTCCTGGGTCATGCATTATCTATACGCGAAACCGCATCTACAGTCAAGAACTGTCCGAACAGCTATGCAAAGAAGGCTTCTCTGCAACTTTCTACCATGCTGGAATCTACGATTACCAAAAGGACGAGAGACAAAACCAATGGCAGAATGACAAGATACGAATCATGGTGGCGACAAATGCATTTGGAATGGGTATCGATAAGCCCAACGTCCGCCTTGTCATCCACATGGATCTTCCAGATTCACTCGAAGCCTATTTTCAGGAGGCAGGCCGAGCTGGTCGTGATGGGCAGCAAGCCTATGCTGTTATCATTCTGGATGGAAAAGAACTGGAGATATCGAAAAGACGTATTTCACAAACCTATCCAAAGATAGATTACATTCAAAATGTCTACGAGAAAGTATGTTTCTTCATGCAGATGGCTATTGGAGATGGACAAAACGTAACACGTGAGTTCAACTTAGAACAATTCTGTCGAAACTTCAGTTTTCATCCCCTGATGGCAAAGAATGCGCTACTTCTTCTCGACAAGGCAGGATATATAGAATACCGGGATGCAGAAGAAGGCACCAGTCGCATTCGCATCAAAGCTACTCGAAATGAATTATATAGAATGATTGACAAACGGAAGGAAATAATTGTCAATTGCATGATGCGTCACTATGGAGGCATTTTTGTTGACTTCATTTATCTCGACGAACAACTCATCAGCAAGGAAACAAATATTCCCAAGGAAATCATTTATCAAGAACTTACGGAAATGAACAAATGGGGAATCGTAGATTACATCCCCAAGAAGAAGATTCCTCTCATTACCTTCAAACGCAGAAGAGTGGAAGCCTCACACATATTCCTGCCAGATTCAGTTTACAAAACAAGAAAGCAAGAATATACCCAACGCCTGAAGGCTATGCAGGAATACTGTCTTTGTGAAGACACATGCAGGAGCAGAATTCTTCTTAAATATTTCGATGAAAACAGCGACGAGGATTGCGGTCAATGCGATGTATGCAAGAAGAAAATGGCTCAAGAGATATTAGACAAGGATTTCAAAGAAATAAAATCACATATAATCAAACAACTCAAAGATGGTCCTATACGACCAGAGAATTTAGACATAGTCGGAATAGATTTGTATAAACTTCATTGGGTATTGGAATACATGCGCGGACATGAGGAAATAAAACAAGAAGGGAATCTGATAAAACTGAACTAGAAGGATACTGTAAGCTTTCGCACAACAAGTGTTGAAACGGTGGTAAAAGAATCAACGTGTCAAGTCCTCGGTTTCAACGTGTTGAGTCCTCG
>CAMKMK010000025.1 GCA_946413885.1 uncultured Prevotellaceae bacterium | reverse complement strand
GTAACAGATCACGCTCATGATGGCTACGGCTACGATGGCTATCGCGAAATACAATTCCATGTCTTTTGTCTATTTTGTTGCGCAAATATAAGGGAAAAAGCTGAATTCCAGAAAGAATTAACGGCATTTTTTCTGTTGGGAAGTGACTGTTCTCAACTTTTTTTCGTAAATTTGCATTTGAAATGATTAAAGACAATCAATAATGTACACGAGAAGAAGCTTGAAACTGGGCAACATATTATTTCCTGTTCTCTTTATCCTCGCACTCACCTCTTGCAACGACGAGCCAAAGTATGCCGATCCTGAGGCACACGAGAAAACGACGATGCTGAACGAACAATATGCGCCGCTCATTGTAGGCACGTGGTACTATGAAAACACGGGCGACAAACACCGTTTCCATGAACAGTTGACATTCAAGGCCGACGGCACACTAACTGGAATACGTAAATGGCAGGGGCGTTCACTCGTCACCATCGATGGCGAGGAACGTTTTACCGACTGGAAAGACGTGGAAGAACTGAACGGCTCATTCACGGGAACATGGAACCTGCGTTACGGGGCACCCGACGGAAATGAAAGGCGCAACTGTCTGATACTTTATGCCTCCTACGACAACAAGGAATACATGGCCTACTCCTACGTTGCAACCTTTGACTATGCCAACGAGACTACGCTACGCTTCAAAGGATACTACTACAACGACGCCGACGGATGGACAAATTACCATCGCGGCAACATGGAACCAAGTTTCTAAACGACAGAATCAAGCAGAAAAGGCTGGAATCCGTTGATCAAAGCATTGACTCCTTCACGAACTGGAAAGGAAGAAGGGCACGAACAGAATCAACGACATGGGTGCCATCAGTCCCGTAAAGCAGGATGCGAATGGGATGATTGAAACGGTTCTCTATCTCAAGCATCACTTGAAGACATCCTCCACAGGGAGGAATTGGCTCCTGAAGGAAATGCTCTCCCTTGAAGGCTGCGATTGCCAATGCCAGAACGGGCTGGTCAGGATAATGGGCATTAGCGGAGAAAAGGGTGGTTCGCTCAGCACAAAGCCCTGAGGGGAAGGCTGCATTCTCTTGATTACTACCTGTGAAAACGACTCCATTCGCCAACAAAGCTGCTGCACCTACCTGGAAATGACTGTAGGGAGAATAACTGGTCTGGGTGGCCATCTTGGCAGCTTCTATGAGTTGACGGTCCTCGGATGAGAGCTCATCCCAATCATAAACCGTCACAGAACTCACGATATCATATTGCTTCATCTGACAGTTATTTGACAATAATCATAGCTTCACATCGACAAATGTATGCATTTTTTTTCGGATATCAAGGTATTTTTACTAATTTTGTGCCCGAAATCAAAGAATCCTATGAATTTGAAACAAATATACCTGCTTATCATAGCTTTTCTGGTTAGTCTGCAAGGATTTGCACAAAGGACGAATCAGGCGTATTGGACTTACATAGACAAATACAAAGATTGGGCGATGGAGCAAATGAGGGATTACCAAATTCCTGCCAGCATTACCCTCGCCCAAGGTTTGCTGGAAAGCAATGCTGGCCGTAGTACGCTGGCTACCCAAGCGAACAATCACTTCGGCATCAAGGTGGGAAGTTCCTGGACAGGACCTTATGTCTTGCGCGATGATGATGCCCCTAACGAGAAATTCCGCAAATACAACAGCGCCAGAGAGAGTTACATCGATCACAGCAAGTTCCTGCATGGGAAACGCTACCAAGGTCTCTTCCAGCTGAACATCAAGGACTACAAAGGGTGGGCTCGAGGACTGAAAGCTGCCGGATATGCCACCAATCCCAGCTATGCGGAATCTCTGATCAGCATCATCGAGATGTACAATCTGTCTCAGTTTGACTCTGGCAAGAAACATAATCCTAACACGAACAAGGAGAAACAATCCGGAAGTGATTTCTTCAACCGCCACATGGTGTACAAAAACAACAAGAACTATTTCATCGTTGTGGAACTGGGAGACAACATGGCTACCATCAGCAAAGAAACAGGGTTGAGCCTGAAGCATCTTTATGAATACAACGATCTTCCCAAAGACTACTGGCCCACCCAGGGTGACATCCTTTACATGAAGAAGAAGCAAAAGTGTGCCAGCAAGGAATTCAAGAAATATCCTATCCATATCGTAGAAATAAACCAAAGCATGTTCGACATCGCTCAGCTATATGGCATGAGACTGGAAAACCTGTATAAACTGAACAAATTGGATCTAAGCTATACTCCACAAGTGGGAGATATCCTGAGAATCCGATAAAGAGAACCTAATCATGATAACATTATCCAACATTGCCGTACAATTTGGCAAACGCGTTCTGTATAAGGACGTCAACATGAAATTCACCAACGGCAACATCTATGGCGTTATAGGCGCGAATGGTGCCGGAAAATCCACCTTGCTGAAAGTAATCAGCGGTGAGTTGGAACCCAGCAAGGGAACGATAGAAATGGGCCCCAACGAACGACTGAGCGTGCTTAGTCAGGATCATTTCCAATACGACAACGAGACAGTCCTCAATACCGTGCTGATGGGTCATACCACGATGTGGGAAGTGATGAAGGAACGAGAGTCTCTGTACAGCAAAGCCGATTTCAGCGATGAGGATGGAATCCGCGTGGCGGAACTGGAAGACAAGTTTGCCGAAATGGGAGGATATACCGCTGAGAGCGATGCTGCTGCCCTACTCTCAGGATTGGGTATCAAGGAGGACAAACATTACATGTTGATGGGTGAGCTCTCTGGCAAGGAAAAAGTTCGCGTCATGCTGGCAAAAGCCTTGTTTGGCAATCCAGACAATCTGCTGCTGGATGAGCCTACCAATGATTTGGATTTGGATACCGTACAATGGCTGGAACAATATCTGAGTGAATTTGAGCACACCGTATTGGTGGTAAGTCATGACCGTCATTTCCTTGACTGCGTTTGTACCCACACAGTAGATATCGACTTTGGCAAGGTAACCCTGTTTGCAGGTAACTACAGTTTCTGGTATCAGAGTAGCCAATTGGCTCTACGCCAAGCCCAGAACCAAAAGGCAAAAGCTGAGGAAAAACGAAAGGAATTGGAAGAGTTCATCCGCCGTTTTTCTGCCAATGTGGCAAAGAGCAAGCAGACAACCAGTCGCAAGAAGATGCTGGAGAAACTGAATGTGGAAGAAATCAGACCCTCAACACGAAAGTATCCTGGCATCATCTTCCAGATGGACCGCGAACCTGGCAACCAGATTCTGGAAGTGAACAACCTGAAGGCAACAACCGAGGATGGAACCGTCCTTTTCGACAACGTAAGCTTTACCGTTGAGAAAGGGGATAAAGTCGTATTCCTGAGCCATGATCCACGTGCCATGACTGCTCTCTTTGAGATAATCAACGGCAACCGTGAACCCCAAGCAGGAAGCTATAATTGGGGCATCACCATCACTACAGCTTATCTCCCTGTTGACAATACGGAATTCTTCCTAAGTGAGCTAAACCTGATAGATTGGCTGAGCCAATATGGAGAAGGTAACGAGGTGTATTTCAAGGCTTTTCTGGGTCGAATGCTATTCAGCGGCGAGGAAGTGCTGAAGAAAGTGAATGTCCTGTCAGGAGGTGAGAAGATGCGTTGCATGATTGCCCGTATGCAACTGAAGAATGCCAACTGTC
This sequence comes from uncultured Prevotellaceae bacterium, assembly GCA_946413885.1. Taxonomy (GTDB): domain Bacteria; phylum Bacteroidota; class Bacteroidia; order Bacteroidales; family Bacteroidaceae; genus Physcousia. Next base: position 12,157 of record CAMKMK010000025.1, on the reverse strand, counting down.
TCATTCTGGATACTCCTACCAACCATCTGGATCTGGAAAGTATCCAAGCCTTCAACAATAACCTAAAGCTATTCAAGGGCAACATCCTGTTCAGCAGTCACGACCATGAGTTCATCGAGACAGTTGCTAACCGTATCATCGAATTGACTCCCAAGGGAACCATCGATAAACTGATGGAGTATGATGACTACATCAGTAGCGACAGCATCAAGGAGCAGAAGGCAAAAATGTATGACGCATAATCGGACAATATGACATTGGCACATTTCTTGCACTTAAGTAGGAAAAAAACTAATGTAAAAATGAGTGAAGAAATGAAAGAGAAACAGGAGGCAGAAGACCAACTGAAGACAAATAGTACAGAGAATCAGCAGGATAACAGCCAAGAATCTCCCAAAGAAGATAGGAGCGAGGAGACGTTGGAATCTGCTGCCACAGCCGAAGAGACAACTGACTCTGATGAAAAAGAGGAGGATGTCCGCAAGGAAAAAACTTTGGAAGAGAAACTGGCTGATGCAGAAGCTGAAATAGAATCTCTGAAGGACAAATACCTGAGAAAGGTTGCTGAGTTCGACAATTACCACAAACGCTCCATCAAGGAGAAAGCCGACCTGATACTGAATGGTGGTGAGAAGACCGTAATCAGCATTTTGCCTGTTCTGGACGACATGGAACGTGCCTTGAAGAACATGGAGAAAGCTGAGGATGTGGCTGCAGTGGTAGAGGGTGTAGAACTTATCTACAAGAAGTTTGTCAGCATTCTGGAAAAGCAGGGTGTGGAAGCCATCAAGACAGAAAATGCCGATTTCGACGTTGATGTCCACGAGGCGATAGCACAAATTCCTGCTCCCAGTGATGACATGAAAGGCAAGGTCATCGATTGTACCCAAAAAGGCTACAAGATGAACGACAAAGTTATCAGACATGCACAAGTGGTAGTAGGACTGTAAGACTATGGCAGAAAAGAGAGATTATTACGAAGTTCTAGGCGTCAGCAAGAATGCTACGGACCAAGAACTGAAGAGCGCATACAAGAAGATGGCCATCAAATATCACCCAGACCGCAATCCAGGTGATAAGGAAGCTGAAGCCAAATTCAAGGAAGCTGCAGAAGCCTATGACGTTCTGCGCGATCCGCAGAAACGCCAACGCTATGACCAGTTTGGCCACGCAGGACTGGAGGGAGCAGGCGGATTCGGCGGATTCGGCGGAGCTTCCAGCATGAGCATGGATGACATCTTCAGCATGTTTGGCAGCATCTTTGGAGACATGGGCGGATTCGGCGGATTCAGCGGATTCAGCAGCGCTGGCGGTTCATCCAGACAAACTGATCGTGGAGGTGACTTGCGACTGAAAGTTCGAGTAAACCTGAATGATGTGGCTAATGGTGTGACCAAGAAATTCAAGGTTCACAAGAAAATAGCCTGCCAACATTGTCACGGAAGCGGCAGCGAGGACGGAAGCACAGAAACCTGTTCAACATGTAAGGGCAAAGGATATGTCACAAGGGTTGTAAACAGCATGTTCGGCCGTATGCAAACCCAGAGTGCCTGTCCCACCTGTAACGGAACCGGCAAAACCATCAAGAACAAATGTCATGTGTGTGGAGGTAATGGCGTTATCGATGGAGATGAAGTTGTAGAAGTAAAGATTCCTGCTGGGGTAAGTGATGGTGTTGTTATCACTCTCAACGGTAAGGGTCATGCTGGCAGATGGAATGGGGTATCAGGTGACATCCAAGTTTTCATCGAAGAGGAACAACATCCAGAGTTGGAACGCAAGGATCAGAACCTAATTTACAACCTGTTGCTGGATCTTCCTACAGCGGTTCTTGGTGGCACAGCTGACATTCCCACCTTAGACGGATCAGCCAAAATCAAAATTGAGCCAGGAACACAACCTGGCAAGATAATGAGACTTCGCGGCAAGGGTCTCCCTGCTCTGAAAGGATACGGATATGGGATCGGAGATTTGATTGTCAACATCAATGTCTATATTCCAGAAACATTAAGCAAAGATGAACGGGATCTCTTCGAGAAAGTCAAGAACAGCGAAAACATGAAGCCCAGCAAGGCTACCAACAAAAACAATTTCTTCAATAGATTCAAAAAGATTTTTGAATGACATACACAGAAGCAACAGAATACCTGTTCAACTCCGCCCCGCTATTCCAAAATATCGGGGCGGGTGCGTATAAAGAGGGGCTGACAAACACAAAGCTTTTCGACGAGCATTTCAATCATCCCCATCAGTCTTTCCATTCGATTCACGTGGCAGGAACCAATGGAAAAGGTTCATGCTGTCACACAATAGCCGCCATCCTACAAGAGGCAGGTTATAAAGTGGGACTCTACACAAGTCCGCATCTGGTGGATTTCCGAGAAAGAATCCGCGTGAATGGGGAGATGATTCCTAAGCAGAGAGTCGTGGATTTCGTTGAGCAGGAGAAAAATTTCTTCGAACCACTCCATCCTTCCTTCTTCGAATTGGCCACAGCACTCGCTTTCCTTTATTTCAGAGAACAAAGGATAGACATTGCTGTAGTGGAAGTCGGACTGGGAGGACATTTGGATTGTACCAACATCATACATCCTGATTTAAGTATCATCACCAACATCAGCTTCGACCACACTCAATTCCTGGGTGACACATTGGAAAAGATTGCAGGTGAGAAAGCAGGCATTATTAAACCTCTAATTCCAGTTATTATAGGCGAGACAAACGGACATCCAGAAGTCAAAAAAACGTTTTGGAATAATGCTTTGAAAAACAAATCGAAAATAATCTTTGCAGAAGAAAAAGATGAAATCAAGGCTTCCTACCCAAATGCATTGGGGGGACGAACCTATATTACACGAAATTGGGGACAATTGGAAGGCGAATTGGGAGGACTCTGCCAAGAGAAAAACGCCAACACCATTCTGACCGCTATCCCTGCACTGAGAGAAGTAGGATACAAAATAAGCGACAAGAATGTAAAGCAGGGATTCCTTCACGTTTGTGAGAACACAGGTCTACTAGGCAGATGGCAAAGATTGAATGAGAATCCTCTGATCATTTGTGATACAGGACACAATGTGGGAGGCATGCAATACATTACAGAGCAACTGAAAGCAACACCTCATCGTGAACTTCACATAATAATTGGTATGGTCTCAGACAAAGACATTACAACAGTCCTGTCGATGCTCCCCAAAGAGGCTCACTACTATTTCACACAAGCCAGTGTAAAAAGGGCAATGCCAGCAAAACAATTTGCGATAAAAGCAAGAAACGCAGGACTTCATGGCGAGGAATACCAAAATGTGGCAACAGCATACGAAGCAGCTCTCAAAAACCTAAAGAAAGGTGATTTGTTGTTTATAGGAGGCAGCAGTTTCATCGTGGCAGACATGCTCAAGAACACACTTTAATGTTTTTTAGCATTTCCCAGAACACCTTTTTCTTCTTTTTTTGTTGTCCATTTCAAAAAAAATGAGTAAATTTGCAGTAGCATTATTAGTATAACTAATCGAATACCGATGGACAAATCTTTAATCTCTGGCCTGAAGAGAGAAAATTTTCAGGCAGAAGTGCAGGGAAAGAAAACAGACCTTTTTACCCTGACGAATGAAAATGGTGTGGAAATCAGTATCACCAATTATGGTGGTACAATAGTAGCCATCATGGTGCCTGATAAAGATGGCAAGATGGCCAACATCATCCAAGGACATGACAACATCAATGATTGCATCAACAGCAGTGAACCTTTCTTGAGTACCTTGATTGGCCGATATGGCAATCGTATTGGAAAGGGACGCTTCATCATGAACGGCAAGGAATACAGCCTGGCAATCAACAATGGCCCCAACCATCTGCATGGTGGCCCTACTGGATTTCATGCTCGTGTGTGGGATGCAGAGCAGATAAATGATCATGAACTTGTCCTACGCTATATATCCCCCTATTACGAAGAAGGTTTTCCTGGCGAACTCCATATGGCAGTAAAGTTTTCTTTGACCGAAGTCAATGAATTAGTCATTGATTACAAAGGGACAACCAACAAGAAGACGGTGGTGAACATGACCAGTCATGGATTTTTCTCCCTCTCTGGTATTGGCAACCCTACCCCATCTGCAATGAACAACATTTGCCAAATCAATGCAGACTACTATGTTCCCATTGATGAAACGAGTATTCCAACAGGAGAAATTCTGAAAGTTGAAGGCACACCCTTCGATTTCCGCACTCCTCATGCAGTAGGTGACAACATAGATGCTGATGACCAACAAATAAAGAATGGCGCTGGCTACGATCATTGCTACGTACTCAACAAGCGTGAGCCTGGCGAATTGAGTTTCGCTGCTAAAATAGTGGAGCCTAACAGCAAAAGAAGCATGGAGGTTTATACCACAGAACCTGGTGTTCAATTCTACAGTGACAACTGGGCTGATGGCATTAAAGGGCAACAAGGAGCCATTTTGGGACGACGTAGTGCTCTTTGTTTCGAGGCTCAACATTTCCCTGATTCTCCCAATAAACCTCACTTCCCCAGCGTCTTCCTGAAACCGGGACAAATTTATACCCAGAAGACCATTTACAAGTTTGGAGTGGAAGACTAATACAGCATATTCAAATCATCAACTAACAATAAAAACAAAAACAAAAATGAGTCAAGAAAAGAAAAACGGCAATATTATTGCCATTATCACAATGTGCTTCATCTTCGCGATGATTTCATTCGTAACAAACATGGCCGCACCATTCGGTACCATTTGGAAGAACCAGTATGAATGGGCAGGCATGATGGGTAACATGATGAACTTTGCAGCTTATCTGTTTATGGGTATTCCCGCTGGTAAGATGCTCATCAAGGTCGGCTACAAGAAGACCACTCTAATTGCTCTTGCTGTAGGTTTCATCGGCATTTGCATCCAATACCTTTCAAGCTTCGAATTCTTGCAGGGCTCTGCGATCTTCGTTTACCTGCTGGGTGCATTCGTCTGCGGTTTTTGCGTATGCATGTTGAATACGGTTGTTAACCCCATGCTGAACATTTTGGGCGGCGGTGGTAACCGCGGGAATCAGCTGATCCAAACCGGTGGTACACTGAACTCTCTGACTGGCACCCTGACTCCCCTGCTGGTAGGTGCCCTCGTAGGTACGGTGACCGACAAGACCGCCATGTCCGACGTATCTCCCCTGCTGTTCATTGCCATGGGCGTATTTGCCATTTCATTCATCATTATCTCCAGCCTAACCATTCCCGAACCCGCTCAGGAACGTAACACCAAGGTTTATGAACACAGCGCATGGAATTTCCGCCACTTCGTATTGGGCGCCATTGCTATTTTCTTCTATGTAGGTATCGAAATTGGAATTCCCGCACAGGTCATCTTCTATCTTTCTGATGCAACTGAAAAGGGCGCTGGTATCGCATTGAATGGAGCAGCTATCGGCGGTGCCATTGCAGCCATCTACTGGTTGCTGATGATGGTGGGTCGTTTCAGCAGCACCTTAGTTTCCGGCAAGATCAGCAGCCGCGCACAGATGATTACCATGAGCACGATTGCCATCATCCTGATTCTGATTGCCATCTCCATCCCCAAGACCACAACCATCAGCATGCCTGGTTATAGTGCAGCCGACGGCTTCGCTATGTTCCAGGTTCCCCTGAGCTGCCTCTTCCTGGTGCTCTGCGGACTCTGTACCAGCATCATGTGGGGTTGCGTCTTCAATATGGCCGTTGAAGGTCTGGGTAAATACACTGAGCAGGCTTCCGGTATTTTCATGACGCTCGTAGTAGGTGGTGGTATAATGCCTCTGATTCAGGAGTATATTGCTAAGGCTGCTGGCTACATGAACAGCTACTGGCTTGTAATTGCAATGCTCGTTTATATGCTATACTACAGCCTGATTGGTAGTAAGAATGTGAACAAAGATATTCCCGTTGAGTAATCTATTTTTAGGATAAGACATAAAAAAATCAAATCATGAAATTAACAATTGATGACGTTCGTAGTCGCTTCATAAAGCATTTTGATGGAACAACTGGTTCAGTATATGCTTCACCTGGTCGTATCAACTTGATTGGTGAGCACACTGATTACAACAATGGCTATGTATTTCCTGGTGCAGTAGAGCAAGGAATCATTGCAGAGATTAAGCCTAACGGCACTCGTAATGTACGCGCATACTCTATTGACTTAAAGGATTATACCGAGTTCTCTTTAGACGATGACAAGGGCCCTTCTGCCTCTTGGGCACGCTATATTTACGGCGTATGTCGTGAAATGATGGCTTTGGATGTTCCTGTTCAGGGTTTCAACACTGCATTTGCTGGTGATGTTCCTCTGGGTGCAGGCATGAGCTCCTCTGCTGCTCTCGAGAGCACCTTCGCTTTCGCTTTGAATGACCTGTTTGGTGACAACAAGATTGAAAAGATGGAGTTGGCACGTGTAGGACAGCGCACAGAGCACAAGTATGTCGGCGTCAACTGCGGTATCATGGACCAAGCTATCAGTGTACTGGGTAAGAAAGGCAGTTTATTACGTCTGGATTGCCGCAGTGGCGAGTATGAATATTTCCCATGGAATCCAAAAGGTTATCAATTGGTATTGGTCAACAGTCAAGTGAAACACACTTTGGCAGGTAGTCCTTACAATGAGCGTCGACTCGCCTGTGAGAGAACTGCAGCAGTCATTGCAAAAAAGCACCCTGAGGTAAAATCTCTGCGTGATGCAAACTATGAAATGCTGGAAGAAGTTAAGCCTGAGATTACAGATGAGGAGTATCGCCGTTCACGATATGTAATCGGCGAAATTGACCGCGTATTGAAGGTTTGCGATGCTTTGCAGAAAGACGATTATGAGACAGTCGGCCAAATGATGTACGAAACTCACTATGGGTTGAGCAAAGAATACGAGGTAAGCTGCGAAGAATTGGATTTCCTCAATGACATTGCTAAGGAAGAGGGTGTAACAGGTTCTCGTATCATGGGCGGTGGCTTTGGTGGTTGCACCATCAATCTGATAGCTGACGAGTTGGTTGCTAACTTTAAGAAGGTTGTTTCCAAAAAGTTTGAGGCTAAATATGGCAAGAAACCCATCCTGATTGATGTCGTTATAGGTGACGGTTCACGCAAGCTCTGCTAAATCCCTTTTATAATATAATAAGGTAATAATCCCCCTTTTGGAAGATCTCCTTTAGGGGGATTTTTTATGTTATACAACATACATCACACAAAAAGTGTAAAAAATACACTCATCATTGGATTTATTTGTCTATTTTTGTGGCAACAAACAACAAAAACAATCATCTATAATCATTCAACAATGACTTTATTAAACGTTTTTGCCTGGCAAGACTGGAGTGTCATCGCTCTATTTTGCTTGCTGATGATAGGCATTGTGGTCTATGTGACCAAACAGAAAAATGAGAGTTCAGGAGATTATTTCCTCAATGGAAGAAACGCCACTTGGCTTGCCATCGGTACTAGCCTTTTTGCCTCGAACATTGGTTCTGAGCATTTGATTGGTTTGGCAGGTAGTGGAGCTGCAAGTGGCATGGCTATGGCTCACTGGGAAATCCAGGGATGGATGATCCTTATTCTGGCGTGGGTTTTCGTTCCTTTTTACGAGAGAAGCCAAGTAATGACGATGCCAGAATTCCTTGAGCGTCGCTACAACAGTGCTAGTCGCAGTATCCTAACGGGTATCTCCATCATTAGTTATGTGATGACAAAAGTTGCTGTCACCGTGTATGCTGGAGGTCTGGTTTTCCAACAAGTATTTGGCATTAAGGAGATGTGGGGCATTGATTTCTTCTGGATTGCTGCCATCGGACTTGTTATCATTACAGCCATCTACACTATTTTGGGTGGCATGAAAAGTGTACTCTACACAAGTGTACTGCAAACTCCCATTCTGCTTTTGGGTTCTGCCATCATCCTTTTCCTCGGCTTCAAAGCATTGGGCGGTTGGGATCAGATGATGCAAGCTTGCAATGTTACTCCTAATTACGAGGGTGCTACAGGTACCATGATCCATCTGATGCGCAGTAATGATGATCCTCAGTATCCTTGGTTTGGAGCTCTCATCTGCAGTGCCGTCATTGGTTTCTGGTATTGGTGTACCGATCAGTTTATCGTACAGCGTGTCTTGTCAGGAAAGGATGAGCAACAGGCTCGTCGAGGTGCTATTTTTGGTGCTTATCTCAAGATGTTCCCCGTATTCCTTTTCCTCATTCCTGGCATGATAGCTTTCGCTATGGCACAGAAGAACATCGTAATCAATGGTGAAGTGTTCCAACTCAGTACACCTGATGCAGCCTTCCCCACCTTAGTAGCTAAATTGTTGCCTGCTGGTGTAAAGGGTCTCGTGGTTTGTGGCATTCTGGCAGCCCTGATGTCTTCTTTGGCATCTCTCTTCAATAGTTCTGCCATGCTATATACCATTGATTTTCATAAACGTGTATTCCCCAAGACCAGCGAGAAGAAGCTCGTTGTAGTTGGTCAGATTGCCACCGTTGTTATCGTTATTTTGGGTATTCTGTGGATTCCAGTCATGCGTAGCGTGGGTGACGTACTCTACAACTATCTTCAGGATGTTCAAAGTGTCTTGGCTCCTGGTATTGCCAGTGCTTTCCTGTTGGGTATTTGCTGGAAACGCACCTCAGCACAAGGAGGTATGTGGGGACTCATCTCTGGTTTGACGATAGGTATCACCCGCTTGGCTGCCAAAGTATATTACACCAATGTGCCTGATGCACCTCAAACATTCTTCAAGAGCATTTTCTTTGACATCAACTGGTTATTCTTCAGCGGTTGGATGTTACTGGTTTGCTGCATCATCGTAATAATTGTTAGCCTTTGCACCAAAGCTCCTGATGAGGATAAAATCCGTGGTCTAGTCTTCGGCACCGCCACTCCTGAGCAGAAGGAGCAAACTCGCAAGAGTTGGAACAGATGGGATGTCATCAATACCTGTATTATCCTAAGCCTCACAGCTCTTTTCTACTGGTACTTCTGGTAATCCGCCAAATGACTCAAAAGGCCAAAGAATATTATAGGGACAACCCGCAATTCTACGTAGCAGTAGACTGTATCATCTTTGCTTTCGAGAATGATGAATTGCAGGTGCTTTTGCAGCAACGTAACTTCGAGCCCTTCCGTGGTGAAAAGACCCTCTTAGGAGGTTTCCTTCAAGACGAAGAGAGCTTGGAGGAAGCTGCTCAACGTGTACTTCAATTCCACACGGGCCTGACTAATATATACATGGAACAGGTGGGCACTTTCAGCGCACTCGACCGTGACCCTGGAGCACGGGTGATTTCCACAGCCTACTATGCTCTGATTGACAAGAATCTCTATGATTCAGCATTGCTCAAAGAGTACGATGGCGAATGGGTCAGCACAGATCATCTGCCCAGCATTCATTTTGATCACACAAAGATGATCGAACAAGCTCGAGAACTACTTCGCCGCAAAATTTCCTTCTCTCCTGTAGGGTTCAATCTTCTGCCACCCAGCTTCACATTAGCCCAACTACAACGCTTATATGAAGTGATTCTGGGTCAAGAAATTGACAAGCGAAATTTTCGCAAACGTGTCAGCGAGATGCAATTTATCGAAAAGACAGGAGAGATTGACAAAGTTTCTTCTCGTCGAGGAGCCAGTTTGTTCCAGTTTAATATGGAAAAATACAATCTGATACACGAATTCAAATTGAAATAAAAATAGATATGTTAGAAGAACTCAAGGAAAAAGTCTTTCAAGCCAATTTGGACCTTGTGCGTCAGGAATTGGTAATCTTCACTTGGGGCAACGTTTCAGGCATCGATCGCGAAAAAGGGTTAGTAGTAATCAAACCTAGCGGGGTCGATTACGACAGGATGAAAGCCAGCGATATGGTAGTAGTTGATCTCGAGACAGGAGCTGTAGTAGAGGGTGACCTCAACCCCAGCAGCGACACCCCTACCCATTTAGTTCTATATCGTGCTTTCCCCAACATCCAAGGAGTTGTGCACACTCATAGTACCTATGCCACAGCATGGGCACAAGCAGGACGTGACATTCCTAACATAGGAACCACGCATGCTGACTATTTCTACAAGGATATTCCATGCACGGCTGATATGACTGCTGATGAGGTGAATGATCAGTACGAGTTGGAGACAGGAAATGTCATTGTGAAACGTTTCGAGGGAATCAATCCTGACCATACGCCAGGTGTTCTCGTCAAAAATCATGGCCCTTTCAGTTGGGGAACCTCGCCTGCCAATGCTGTCTATAATGCCACGGTTATGGAACAATGTGCCAAGATGGCATTCATCAGTCTTACCATCAATCCCAAGACTACAATGAATCCATTTCTTATTGAGAAACATTATATGCGCAAGCATGGGCCCAACGCATATTACGGACAAAAGAAAAAATAATCATTAACTAAAAATAATCAATCATGTACAACAATTATGAACTTTGGTGGGTAACTGGTGCACAGTTACTTTATGGAGGTGAGACCGTGAAAATCGTTGACGGACACTCACAAGAGATGGTAGCTGGTCTTAATGATAGTGGTAACATTCCCGTTAAGATTGTATATAAAGGTACTGCTAATAGCAGCCGTGAGGTAGAAACAATCATGAAGGCTGCAACCAACGATGACAAATGTATTGGCGTCATTACATGGATGCACACCTTCTCTCCTGCAAAGATGTGGATCAAGGGGTTGCAGGCTCTTCAGAAGCCTCTCCTCCACTTCCATACTCAATACAACGAACAAATTCCTTGGGACACGATGGACATGGACTTCATGAACCTCAACCAGAGTGCTCATGGCGATCGCGAGTTTGGTCACATCTGTGCTCATCTGCGCAAACCTCGCAAGGTGGTCTCTGGTTATTGGAAAGATCAGAAAGTACAGAAGCACATTGCTGTCTGGGCACGTGTAGCCGCAGCATGGGCAGATGCTCATGATATGCGTATCCTTCGCTTTGGCGATCAGATGAACAATGTAGCTGTGACTGATGGCGACAAGGTGGAAGCAGAAGTTCGCTTGGGCTACCACGTTGATTATTATCCCGTTTCTTCTCTGATGGAGTATTACAAGAAGGTGACTGATGCTGAGGCAGATGAACTCGTAGAGGAGTACAAGAAACTCTATACCATCCAGATAGGAGAATGCGACGAGAAGGTTTACTGGGAGAAAGTAAAGAACAGCGCCAAGGCTGAGATTGCTATCCGTCGTGTCCTCAAAGACGAAGGTGCCAAAGGTTTCACCACCAACTTCGACGATTTGGGCGGAGCTGACGTGAACGATCCCAATTTCTTAGGCTTTGATCAGATTCCTGGTCTTGCCTCACAGCGTCTGATGGCCGAAGGCTATGGCTTTGGTGCTGAGGGTGACTGGAAGACGGCTGCCATGTATCGCATGGTATGGGTAATGGGTCAAGGAATGGAGAAAGGTTGCTCCTTCCTCGAGGATTACACACTCAACTTTGATGGCGAGAACTCTGCTATCCTGCAGTCTCACATGCTCGAGATATGTCCTCTGATTGCTGCCAACAAGCCTCGCCTCGAGGTTCACTTCCTGGGTATTGGTATCCGCAAGAGTCAAACCGCTCGACTCGTTTTCGATTCTAAGACAGGAGATGGAATAGCCGCTACAATCATAGATTTGGGCAATCGTTTCCGTTTAATCGTAAATGATGTGAAATGTATCGCGCCTAAACCTCTGCCTAAACTTCCTGTTGCCAATGCTCTCTGGATTCCTCAACCTAACTTCGAAGTAGGTACTGAAGCTTGGATACTTGCTGGAGGAACCCATCATAGCGCAATGTCCTACGACATATCGCCTGAATATTGGGAAGACTTTGCAGAGATTGCTGGTATCGAGATGATTCATATCAATAAAAACACCACAATCTCTGAGATCAAGAAGGAACTTCGCATGAACGAGGTTTACTATCTGTTGAACCGTGCAGTACAGATGTAGTCCTATGAGCGCTCAGGAAACTATTCAGAAAGGGTTGGCTGTTCTTGGTATCGAGTTTGGTTCAACCCGTATCAAGGCCGTCCTCATCGACGAGGAAAACAAACCTATTGCTCAAGGAAGCCACGAGTGGGAGAACCAGTTGGTAGATGGCCTTTGGACCTATAGTATTGATGCCATCTGGA
>CAMKMK010000024.1 GCA_946413885.1 uncultured Prevotellaceae bacterium | reverse complement strand
ATGTTGAACATAAAAGAAGAATGTTAGAAATATGAGAAAACTTTTAATGATTTTATTGATTCTGGTCAGTGCAAACGCAATGGCCCAGAAATTCGCTTTGGTTGATATGGAATACATTCTTAAAAATGTACCCGCATACGAGCGAGCTAACGAACAGTTGAACCAAGTTAGCAAAAAATGGCAAGCAGAGGTTGATGCTCTCACCACAGAGGCTCAGACTCTTTATAAGAATTACCAGTCAGAGGCGGTCTTCTTGAGTGAGGAACAAAAAACAAAATCGGAAGAGAGCATCATAGCAAAAGAAAAAGAAGCTGCTGAACTGAAAAAGAAATACTTTGGTCCAGAGGGTGAACTCTATAAGAAGCGTGAAAGCTTGATGGCCCCCATTCAAGATGAGATCTACAATGCAGTGAAGGAAATCTCCGATCAAAAGGGATATAGTTTGGTTTTGGATCGTGCCAGCGATTCTGGTATCATCTTTGCCAGTCCGAAGATTGATATCTCGAATGAAGTATTGGCCAAATTAGGTTATGCTAACAACTAAATGAACGAATAAACAAAGATAAGAACAAATTACAATTAATTGAAAATGATGAAGAAAATTTTGATTGCCATCATGATGATGGCACCTATGAGTTTGATGGCACAAAAGTTTGCACATTTCAATAGCGCAGACATTATTCCCAACATGAAGGAATACACAGATGCTCAGGCTGAGATTCAGAAAATGGCAGAGCAGTATGATGCTGATTTGAAATTGATGCAGGATGAACTCCAAAAGAAGAGTGACGAATATCAAAAGGAGCAAGCAAATCTGTTAGACAACGTAAAACAACGTCGTGAACAAGAGCTTCAAGATCTGTATCAGCGTATGCAGCAGTCCTATCAGGATAATCAAAACGCTTTGCAGAAGGCTCAACAGGATAAGTTGGGTGCCATTCAGGAGAAAGTGATGGCTGCTGTGAAGAAGGTAGGCGAAGCAGGTGGATTTGTTTATGTGGTTGACACCAGCACAGGCGCTATACCTTTTATTAACACTACTTTGAGTACTGACGTAACTGACCAGATAAAGAAAGAAGTCGGTTTGTAATAATTATCAGATATCGATGACGCAGGTATAGAAAAAGCCTGCGTCATCGTTCTTTTTTATTTAAAACTCAAACATTCAAAGTCAGAAAACAATGAAACGAGTCTTATGCCTTTTATTTATCTTAATATCCATTGCAACATCCTCTTTTGCACAGGTTCAATTTGGATACTTGAGTTACAGTTCTGTTATGAAGCAAATGCCAGAATACACACAGGCTCAAAACAATATGGTCGCTCTGCGTGCTAAGTATGAACAGGAGGCACAGCGGGGTGAAGATGAGTTTCAGAAAAAGTTTGTGGAGTTCTTGCAAGGTCAGAAAGAATTTCCTGCCACTATCCTACAGAAGCGACAGGCTGAACTCCAGAATCTGATGGACAATGGTTTGAGTTTTCGCAATCAGGCTCAAGGATTGTTGGCTGATGCAGAAAAAGAGGCCATGGGAGAGGTTGAGAAGATTCTCAACAATGCTATTCTGGCTGTAGGAGTAGAGTTGGGATATGCTTTCATCCTAAATATCGATGAAAATGCATGCCCATTCATCAATCCTGTTATTGGTGTTGATGTAACGAATGCTGTCAAGCGTAAACTGGGCTTGGAGGTTCCCGAAGAACCTACTCCTCAAGCTGAAATTGTTCCTATTGAGGCTCCCAAGGCTGGAACGGATGTGGCTCCTGTACAAGTAGTTCCTGCACAAGAGGCTACACCTACACAAGAAACAGTACCCGCTGAAAATGCTCCAGAGGAACATTAAATTTCCTCAAGTTCCAGGCCCCATCGGAGTTTTTGATTCTGGTTTTGGCGGCCTCACAGTACTTCGGCAAATTCGTGAACTTATGCCGCAGTATGATTATTTATACCTAGGCGATAACGCCCGGGCTCCTTATGGGACACGTTCATTTGAAATCGTCTATAAATTTACGCTTCAAGCCGTACGTTACCTTTTTCAAATTGGATGTCATCTGGTTATCCTTGGTTGTAATACGGCATCAGCCAAAGCATTGCGCAGTATTCAGCAAAATGATTTGCCCCAAATGGATCCAGAGCGACGTGTCTTGGGAGTTATTCGTCCTACGGCAGAATGTGTTGGGCTCATTACCAAGACTCGACATGTGGGCATTATGGCTACCCCAGGTACAATTCGTTCGTGTACATATGATATGGAAATAGCCAAATTGTATCCTGATATCATAGTCACAGGTGAAGCATGTCCCATGTGGGTTCCTTTGGTAGAGAACTTTGAGTTTAATAGTCCTGGAGCAGATTATTTTGTAGAGAAATCCATCAACCGGTTATTAGAACGTGATAAAGAGATAGACAGTATTATCTTAGGGTGTACTCACTATCCTCTTTTACAAAAGAAAATTCTGCGATATACGCCTCAGAATGTACAACTGATTTTTCAGGGAGAATATGTGGCTCATAGCTTGCAGGACTATCTTTTTCGTCATCCTGAGATGAAAAGCAGGCTTACTGAAGGTGGAACTGTACGCTACCTAACAACAGATCAACCTGAACAGTTTAACCAAAGTGCCAATATTTTTATGGGACAACCTATTCAGGCAACCCGAATTATGTTGGAATAAAGGGGATATGGGATTTTTCTCTTCTGACCTCAAATCTATCCCTTACCGCTCATAATATCAATAAGTTCATTGGTAATGCTTTGTTGGCGTGTCTTGTTATAGAGCAAGGTTAGTTCCTGCAACAAGTCGCTGGCATTATCATCAGCTGTTTGCATAGCTAACATACGGGCTGCATGTTCTGCTGTTGCTGCATCCAATAGAATCTCCAGGAATCGTGTTCTTTGCAACAAAGGGACCATGTGTAGATAAAGGTTTATGGGAGAAGGCTCCACAATATAATCTGTCAGGCTGCTATCTTCTTCATTTCCCACTTCAACCTGGAAGGGAACGAGTTGATAGGTTTCCACAGTCTGTGTTCCCATTGATTTAAAATGAGGTGCCACTACTTCCACATAATCCAGCAGGCCTGACTCGTAATTTTCATTGAGAGATTTAAGCAAATCATTTAAAGGGGTTTGAGTTGCAGGAGTTGGATTCGAAGTGTATTTCTCACCACACTCAATCAAATTAGAAGGGTATTCCATACCTAATTTCGCTAATTCGCGGGCCACCTTCTTACCAATGGGAATGACGTTCACTTTTGCACCTTTGTTTTGATATTCCTGAATACGGGACTTCAGCGCTTTGAACAGGTTTGTGTTGAAAACTCCACATAAGCCACTGTTGCTGCTTATAGCAATCAGCGTCACGTGCTTCAAAGGACGAATTTCAGTCTTAGGCAGTATATCCTTGTTTTGCATCATGGCTTGTAGATGAGCCAAAATGGTGGTCAACTCTTGAGCATACGTTGTCACTTGTGCTGCGCGTCCTTGGGTGCGGCGTAACTTGGCTGTAGCCACCATACGCATGGCCGAAGTTATCTTCTGCGTATTGCGTATTGAATTGATTCTTCCTTTTATCTCTTTCAGCGAAGCCATTCCTTTTTCTTATTTAGAAAAGTGTTTCTTTAGCAACTTTTTCCAAAGCATTGATTACTTCATCCGTTAAATTTCCCGCCTTTAATGGTTTTAGTACATCCTCCTTATGATTAAGACGTAAATTCTCCAGATACTGAGACTCCCATGTCTGAACTGATTCTAAAGGAATTTCCTTGAGCAATCCGTGAACTCCACAATACAGAATGGCTATCTGCTCCTCTACGGGCATAGGACTATACTGAGGTTGGATCAGGAGTCTGCTGTTCTTTCTTCCCTTATCAATAGTAAAGGCAGTTACAGCATCCATGTCACTTCCAAATTTGGCAAAGCCCTCCAATTCACGATACTGAGCTTGGTCAATCTTCAGTGTACCAGCTACCTTCTTCATGCCCTTTAACTGAGCGTTACCACCCACACGACTCACACTGATACCTACATTGATGGCAGGACGTACACCTTGGTTAAACAAATCTGTTTCAAGGAAAATCTGACCATCAGTGATGGATATCACATTGGTAGGAATATAAGCACTGACATCACCAGCCTGAGTCTCAATGATGGGCAAGGCTGTTAAGGAACCACCTCCCTTCACTATTTCACGCATACTCTCAGGCAAGTCGTTCATCTGACGAGCGACTTCCTCCTGATTGATAATTTTGGCTGCACGTTCCAAGAGACGGCTATGCAGATAGAATATGTCACCAGGATAAGCCTCACGGCCACTGGGGCGACGCAAGATTAGACTTACCTCACGATAAGATACAGCTTGCTTTGACAAGTCATCATAGACAACTAAGGCATGGCGACCTGAATCGCGGAAATATTCTCCGATAGCTGCGCCTGCAAAGGGAGCATAGTATTGAACAGCAGCAGGACTACTGGCATTGGCACTAACGACAATCGTGTAGTCCATAGCACCTTTTTCTTTCAGTGTCTGTACCAAACTTGCCACAGTACTACCTTTCTGTCCGATGGCGACATAAATACAATAGACGGGATCTCCTGCCAAATAATTGGAGCGTTGATTAATGATAGTATCAATGGCAATAGCAGTCTTTCCAGTTTGACGGTCGCCAATGATAAGCTCACGTTGCCCTCGTCCGATGGGAATCATGGCATCTATAGCCTTGAGTCCAGTCTGCAAAGGTTCGTTCACAGGTTGCCTATAGATAACACCTGGAGCCTTACGCTCTAAAGGCATTTGATATTTCTTGCCTCCTATTTCACCTTGACCATCCAAAGGATTTCCCATAGGGTCGATGACACGACCAATCATCTCTTCGCTCACATTGATGCTGGCAATTCGACCAGTACGTCTTACCGTGTCTCCTTCCTCCACGTTGTCTGTTGGCCCCAGTAAGACAGCACCCACGTTGTCCTCCTCCAGATTCATCACGATGGCTTCCATTCCATCGTCGAAAATCAGCAACTCACTGGCTTCAGCATTCTGCAATCCATAAATTCGGGCAACACCATCACTCACCTGGAGGACAGTACCCACTTCTTCTACACGAGAGTGAGTATCCATTCCCTCAAGTTGCTGACGCAAGACCGAAGTCACTTCACTTACCTTTATCTGTTCACTCATTTGTTTCTATTAATAAATCATCAAAATGCAAGCTTCTCAATTTTCCATCAGCTCACGTCGAATATCTTCCAACTTGCGTTTATAACTGGCATCAATACGCTTGTCTCCAATGCGGAGTCGAAAGCCGCCAATAAGTTCAGGAAGTACCTTGTAGTGGCATTCCACCTCACTTTTCAGCATGGTGTTCAATTGCATGACAATTTTTTCCCGTGTCTCATCACTTATGGGGGCAGCACTCTCCACCGTCACACTGACGATGCCTTGAGCACGGCGATACATATCAGTATAGACAGGTACAATCCAAATTAATTTATTCGCTCTGCGATGACTGAGTACCAGATTGACAAAGGATTCATAGAGAGGAGAATTGTTCGCACCACCTGCCGTCAACAAGAGTTCCCGCTTTGTTTCGTTTGTGGTTGTTGGATTTTCCAATGCTTCTCGCAGTTCAGGCATAGACAAGAGACATCCTCTGAGCAGGATCATTTTCTCATAAACCTGACGCTGCTCTGCTACTGGACGTTCCTTAGCGGATTCCCAAAGTGCTCTGGCGTATCGTGTGGAAATACTCATCCTCGCTTTCCTGTAATTCTATCCTTTCTCCAAGTCCTCTAATTGATTCTCAATGCTTTGTCGTTGAGCTGTCTCATCACGCAATTCGCTCTGCATTACCTTCTTGGCCATCTCAATAGCAAGGTCAGCTGTTTCCTTTCGAATTTGACGAAGAGACTGTCGACGTTGCTCCTCAATGTCAGCTTTGGTTTGCTCCATCTGCTTACGGGTCAATTCGTTGGCCTGCTCTTGAGCCTCAGCCAGAATGCGTTGCTTCTGTTTGGCTGCATCTTTCAGAATCGTTTGCTTTTCGACCTGTGCTTGAGCCACCAGCATGTCAGTCTCTACCTTGATGTTGTCCAATCGCTCATTTGCCTCGTGTGCGTTCTGCAGAGACTGGTCAATGTAACTTTTACGGTCATTCACCGCCTTCACAATGACAGGGAATCCCCACTTGGTCAGCACCACAAATACGATGCCGAAAGCTATCACCATCCAAAAGAGGAGTCCAAAGTCAGGTGTAAACAGGGACATTACTTACCGATTGCGTTCATACATACGACAACTGCAAACAAGCTGACACCTTCTATGAGAGCGCCCAAAATGATAGCTGCCAACTGTATTTTACCACTTGCCTGAGGTTGACGTGCAATAGCCTCCATAGCAGCCTTGCCGATAATACCAATACCGAAAGCTGCACCAATCACTGAAATACCTGCTCCAATGGCAGCCAAATCAATCCCATGACCCACTGCCTGCATTAAACTTAGTCCTAACATAACTTCTTGTTTTTATTCTATTTGTTTTTGTTTGTCAATTCACTATTTATGTCTCTTCAATCTCTGATTCCTCCTCACTTCCGACTTGTGCTTGACTGATGTAACTGGCACTCATCGTGGTAAACACGAAAGCTTGCAGGAAAGCCACCAGAAGTTCCATCATGTTCATGAAGACCGCAAACAGCAATGCTACAACAGTCATGCTGCGATGCATGGTGACTCCCATAGACACACTGGTAAATATCATGCAGATCAAGCTCAATATGATAGTGTGACCTGCGAAGATGTTTGCCAGCAATCGGATGGTGAGAGAGAATGGTTTGGTAAACAATCCCACGATTTCTATCACTTGCATCAATGGGATGGGGAACTTCAGGAACCAAGGCACATTCGGCCATAGGATATCTTTCCAATAATGTTTTGTACCTGTCAGATTCACTACCAGGAAAGTTGTTGCGGCCAGAGTCACAGTAACTGCGATGTTTCCAGTCAGATTCATGCCAAAAGGAAAAACAGGAATCAATCCAACCAAATTACACATCAGGATGAAGAAGAAGGCGGTTAACAGATAAGGTGCAAACCGTACGCTGTTGCGGCCACCAATCACGCTGTCCACCACGTTGTCATAGAGGTAACACACCACCAATTCTATCAGTCCGACAAATCCCCTGGGAGCTTGCAAAGGATGTTTCTTGTACCAATTGGCACAATAGAGAATCAATGCAATGGTAATGAAGCTAACCATGAAAAGCCCACAAACGTTCTTCGTGATACTGATATCCAACGGACGGCTCTCGCTACCATTAGCGTCTATCTCAGTTATCTTGCCTTTCTCGTTGTAGTGTAAACCTTCGTATGTTTGTCCTTCCGCCAGATGAGATGAAGAAAACGCATGCCACCCTGTATTTTTGCTCCATACCAGAATGGGCAGGTGCAATTCGATGGGATGACCGTTCCACGTGACAATGTGCCAATCGTGTGAATCGCCTATGTGTTCGCTTATAATCTCTTCTGTATTCATCAACAGAGTACCGTTACTTCGTTGTTCTCCACTCGGGCTATTCCATCATTGATAGGGAACTCCTGGCTATCCACCTTGACAACGCCCTTATCCAGAGCTGCCAATAAGGGAGCATGGTCTTGCAGCACTTGCATGCGTCCCTGCACGGAGGGCAGTTCCACGCTTTGTTGGGCCTCGCCCTCAAAGACGACTCCTGATGCCATGATGATTTTTACCCTTATCATATTCTCTTAATCTTTATCGCTGAGCAGCAGCTTTTAACTTTTCTGCTTTTTCCTTTACATCTTCAATGGTGCCTACATTCAGGAAGGCTTGTTCTGGCAGATCATCGACCTCACCATCCAAGATCATTTGGAATCCACGAATGGTATCTTCCAAACTAACCATTACTCCAGGTACACCAGTGAACTGTTGAGCCACAGCAAAGGGTTGGGACAGGAAGCGCTGTACCTTACGTGCACGTGCAACAATCAATTTGTCTTCGTCGGAAAGTTCCTCCATACCCAGGATGGAGATGATATCCTGCAATTCCTTGTTGCGTTGCAGGATAGCCTTCACGCGCTCTGCAGTTTCATAATGTTCTTTCCCAACGATTAAGGGATCCAATATGCGACTGGTACTATCCAAAGGATCAACTGCAGGATAGATGCCTTGCTCAGCAATCTTACGGCTTAATACAGTAGTAGCATCCAAGTGACTGAAGGTGGTGGCAGGAGCAGGGTCCGTCAAGTCGTCTGCAGGCACATAAACTGCCTGCACACTGGTGATACTTCCCTTTTTGGTACTGGTTATGCGTTCCTGCATCTGTCCCATCTCGCTGGCCAGAGTAGGTTGATAACCTACAGCCGAAGGCATACGGCCAAGAAGAGCACTAACCTCACTACCTGCCTGAGTGAAACGGAAAATGTTGTCGATAAAGAGCAATATGTCACGTTTCTCTCCTTCTGCACCGCTGTCACGGAAACTCTCGGCTACCGTCAATCCACTTAAGGCTACAGATGCACGGGCACCAGGAGGTTCATTCATCTGGCCATAAATCATGGTGGCTTGACTTTTCGCCAATTCATCGGTATCTATCTTCGTAAGGTCCCATTCGCCACGTTCCATGCCTTCCTTGAAAGCTTCGCCGTAGCGGATTACACCGCTCTCAATCATTTCACGCAACAAATCGTTTCCTTCGCGGGTACGTTCTCCTACACCCGTGAAAACAGAAAAACCATTTCCACGCTTGGCTACATTATTGATAAGCTCCATGATCAGGACGGTCTTGCCTACTCCGGCTCCGCCAAACAAACCAATCTTGCCACCTTTTAGATAAGGTTCCAAGAGGTCTATTACCTTGATACCTGTAGGCAGGATATCCTTGCTTGCTTGCAGTTCGTCAAATTTGGGAGGCTCCCGATGAATGGGAAGAGATCCTGTGCGATCCAGATTCTGCATGCCATCGATAGCATCGCCTGTGACATTCATCAGGCGTCCCTTTACCTGGTCACCAATGGGCATCGTAATGGGGCTACCCATTGCTTCTACTGCGACTCCTCGACTCAATCCGTCCGTACTGTCCATCGCCACACAACGAACCGTGTTTTCGCCGATGTGCTGTTCAACTTCCAGAGTCAACCGTTTCCCGTCAGCACGACGGATGATCATACCTTCATGGATTTTAGGGAGCTTTACAGCTTCTCCTTCTTCGCTTGACGTGAAGCGCACATCCACAACGGGACCGATGATTTGTGCTATCTTGCCTATATTTCCAGCCATTCTTCTATCAGATACCTTTTTTATATTGTATGCAAAGGTATAAAAAAAGTCATAATATGGAACCCTATTTGTTTTTTTTATGTAACTTTGCGTAGCAAATAGACAAGAAAACAGAAACGAAATGAAAAAAATCACTCTTTTAGGTATCGCAATAACTGCTTTATTGGTTGTGGGTTGCAAGGGAAATGATGAACCTGAAGCAACTGGCAACATTGCTGTTACTGGAAATGCAAACAATATCAGCTTGACTGAGGCTACCGTATATGGAAACGCAAGCATCGCACGTTTGGGCTTGGTGGCCTCTCAATGTGTGATTGGCGTTGAATATGATGTGGCTTCCCATGGATTCTCTACCCCTGTCACCTATGTCGCTCAAGGTCTTTCAGGTAGTCTCTTCACCTGCAACCTGTCGAATCTTCTGCCCAATACTACATACGAGTATCGAGCCTATGTCGATGCGCAGGGAGTTGTGTATTATGGTGAGATAGAGAGTTTTACCACTCAAACTTTTGGCAACATTGCCAGTTGTGAATCCTTTGAGAATGTCACTACCATATCTGCAGACGTTGTTGTGTCTGTGAATCCCAATTTGATGACAGGAACTGAGGCAGACCAGAAACTCTATTTCTGCGGAGTGGCTTACTCTGAGAGTGAGGCAGGACTTTATCCCAATGATGAAGGTCGATTGACATGTCGCGTGGATACATTCTTTGCCGCCAAGGATATGCCTTACAGCAGTTACACGTTTACTGCTCACATGGATGCTTTGTCAGCCGGCACGCTCTATTATTATTGTGCCTATACCAGTTGCAATGGTGTAGCCGTTCCTGGCAGTATCCACACGTTGAGCACGAAGGATGGAACGGGGCAGGCTAATGGTCACAGCTGGATTGATTTAGGTCTCTCGTCAGGAACCTGCTGGGCGACTTCTAACCTGGGAGCCGCACGGCCTGAGGAGGCTGGAGGATACTACGCTTGGGGTGAGACGAAGACAAAGGACACTTACACGTGGGCGACCTATACGCTATGCGATGATGGAAGCAAGGAGGATATGCTACGTTATAACACGAGCGATGGACTTACTTCCCTCAAGGCAGAGGATGATGCAGCTACCGTTAATTTGGGGGCAGGCTGGCGTATGCCCAGCAATCAGGAAATAGTGGAATTGCTTACTGAATGCCGCTGGACGTGGACTACCGAAAAGGATGTGCCTGGATACCGCATTACGGGTCCCAACAAGAATTCCATCTTCTTGCCTTCTGCGGGTTATCGTGATGGCAACGAACTGCTTCGTTATGGCAATTCTGTATTCTGCTGGTCACGCAATCTGAGCAACACCCTTTCTGCACAAGCCTTCTATGTTGGCGCCAGCCAAGCCGACAAGGGGTGTGAGGAGGATTATCGCTATTATGGGCAGACCATTCGCCCTGTTTACGCTCCTGAATAAGACTTTTTCTTGATGGCTGCGACTTGTTCCAGCGTGTAACGGTGCTGGAGGTCAGTAAAGTAATGAGGATGAGAGATACGTTTCTCCTCAGGTGGAAGGGTCATGTAGTCCCCATAGAGAAGAGTCAGGTAGGCATCATAGTCACGAGGAACAACGACGGTGGTTGACTCGAAGGGCAGTTCGATCACATCGTGGAACCATTGAGTTTGGAAAATCCGTCCCTCCCATTGCGTCACGCAGACACATTTTTCCCCACTTCCTCCCACATAAGTTTTCTCGAAATCAAGGAAAGACTGGAGATAGCGCTGAGGATTCCTCTTTCGCCATAAGTTCAGGATTCGAAGTCCTGCTCCATGAATGTCACCACGGAAAAGACATTGGAAGAGGGAGCCTAACGGGTAGTGACTCAAGGCATTGATGTACTTGTCGAAATAGTAATGACTGCGATACTGGCGGGCGGTGATTACCTCATCTGGTTCGTTGAACTCATCCAAGGGGAAGATATCTATGTAGGCACCCATGACGAGAGGAAGATGCTCGAATTCCCAAATGGTGGAGTGGCAGTCAGAAATCTTTGCGAAAGGCATGTAGTAGCCTTCATCAGCCACAGAGATGATTTCGTATCCCTTCGAGCGCAATTCGTCTCCCATCGTCAGAAGGCGTTCGTAATCAGCACGATACATGTAGATGTCGATATCATCATCCCAAGGGATAAAACCTTGATGGCGAACAGCCCCCAAGACGGTTCCTCCGCAACCCACATACTTCATGTCGTGTTTGCTGAGAAAGTCCTTTGTAAAGAGGAAGGTCTCAAGCAACTTGGCCTTCAAGGGATCCTGATGCAAGGCTGGATTCATGCGATATGTAGTCCCAAATGTAAATCTCTCTCAATCAAACATGTCTAAGAAGAGCTGGGCGCACCACAGTTGCCACTTCTGGTTGCCTGTCAACTGAGACATGGGGATGTCCTTACGGAACTCAGGACGGGTTGGACCTTCCCAATCGCGGAAAATGGCATCCACAGGACGAGGCATAGGTATCTTGAAAGGAATCTCCAGCTCAGGATACTTGATGGCATACAAGCCACGCACCAGATACTTGGGTTCTCCGTTGCGTACACGCTGCATGTCTAAGGGGTCAGCCATGATGAGGCGCACGTATGGATCATAATAAGGTAGGCCAGCTGCATGGAAGGCATTCAGATAAGAACCAGAACTCTCTATTGAGAACACCTCATCCATGAAACGCATGTAGTCGATCTCGTTCTCGCCCTGGCGATATAGCTCATAGAGAGCATCCTTTGCCTTAGGAACAGGGTGGGAGAGGACAAGAGAAGGTTCGAGGAACGTGTAGCGACGGACGAAACCATCGAAGGTCCATTCTGGTGTGATAAGCTTATCCATTCCGCCAAAGATAAGGTCAGCACTTTCGCCCACCAGCATCATTTCCACCCCATCCTTCTTAGCCTGGATGGCAGCCTTGTAGATCTGCGGCTCGATGGAATGGACAGGAGCCCACTTCGAAGCCATCACGATGGGAGTGAAATGAGTGTAATCCTCGAAAGTGATGTTGACGAGATGGTGCTGGAGGCCAAATTTGGCACAATACTTCTTGGCACGCTCCAAGTCAGCATCGAAGACACCCGTGTCAGAGACGAAAGTATAGGCATGACTCCCAGGCCGAAGGTAGGCAGCCAGGTTGCCGCTGTCCATCCCGCCTGAGAGCAGGATGCCGATATTGTCATATAGCTTGTAAAGTTCATCCACCTGAAGCTGAATCATGCGGTCGATATCCTCTGATGTATGCACAGGAATGCGCTCATCCTCAGGGATGGCCTCGTAGTTGTGATGAGAAAAACCAGGATAGAAATCAGTTCCGTCGCGCCAGATGTAACGGAAAGCCATATAGGAATTCAAGCAAAAATCCTTGTCATAACATGCCATAACGAATAGAATATGAATAGGTTAGAAAATGGGTTGATAACTCTCTGCGGATACTAATCTTTGTCTCGCACGATGTGCAGGGCCTCGTTGATCTTCGTTGACGATACGCCATGTGTATAAGGGAAATAGACGATGCGGATACCAGCCTCGTGGAACTCCTTCTCGTACTCCTCCCACTTCTCCGTCCCGTACCAGTCATCTCCCACGAAAAGGATTGTAGCCCCTAGCTTCTTGCACATGGTCAGTTTGTCCATATCATACTGAGGCACAGCAGCATCCACGCACTTGATGTTGCGGATGATCTCGATGCGGTCAGAAAAAGGAATCATCGCGTGCTTGCCCTTATAGAGCACCAGCTCATCAACGGTTACCCCCACGATAAGCTTGTCGCAGAGCCCCTTCGCATTTTTCAATAAGGTAAGGTGTCCGATATGAAACAAATCGAAAACACCAGCTGTATATCCAATAACCATAACGTTTAAGTACTTGTTCGTCGATTCAGATGGCAAAATTACGAATAAGCGAGCGAAATGCAAAAGAAAAGCTTGTTTTTTTTTCATTTCAGAGTGAGAGGACTCCGCCTGCGCCTGAGCACCTACTGGAGCGCAAGAATTTCGACGAAGTCAAAATTACGAAAAGTTGTGTAAAACACAAAACAAATTCCTTGTTTTTCCCTTTCCCGTCACCTTCTCAAACTTATTTCCCCCATTGTTTGTTGGGCTCAGGTCCCATCTCAAGCACTAAGCTGCCACCACGAAGCAGTTCTGAGGCAGGGAAATGGAAGGTCTGGAGAGGTTTGCCGTTGAGGATGGCGCTCTGAACGTACATGTTTCTTCGCGAAGCGTTGCGGGCTTCTATCACGAAGTCTTTTCCACGGCCATAGCGCTTCCCCAAATGAATCACAGCCTTCTGATAGATTGGGCTTGCAATCTCATAGATAGGATTTACGCGACATCCTCCATCCGTTTGGAAAAGACCCAGCGCTGCCATCACGAACCATGAACTCATCTGGCCCTGATCCTCATCGCCCAAGTAGGCATTTGATATGCCTGAGCCATAGTAGCGGTCGGCTACCGAACGGGCCCATTTTTGAGTGAGCCAAGGATAGCCTGCCCAATTGAAGAGATAGGCGAAATGCATGCTTTGCTGATTTCCTTGCACCACGGGATATGCCCAATATTGTTCGTTGGGAGCATTGAATCGCAAGGGTTCGGAAGCACGGAATCCCCAATCCAGACGGTCTGCGAAGGCTTGGCTGCCCATGATCTCGACTAATCCAGGCACATTTTGGGGCACGAAGTAGCTGAGTTGCCATGCATTTCCCTCCACATAATGCTTGTTTGCTCCCGTTCGGAAGGGGTCTAAATCAGGCAGGAATTGTCCTGTAGTGTCTCTCATCTCAGCGTATCCCGTCTTGGGATTGATGGCATTCTTCCACCATGTTCCCCGTTCCGCAAAAATCCGTGCATCCTCTGTCTTCCCTAACGCTTGAGCCATTTGCGAAACGGTCCAATCATCGTAGGAATACTCCAGCGTATTGGAGAATCGTCCCTTTTCGTATGGCACGTAGTGATATTTGAGGTAGGGAATCAGGTCCCGATTGCCGGCAAATCCTCCAGCCACCTGGGTTGCTGGCGTAGTCTGCATCTTGCGAATAGCCTCGAAGGCATGTTCTGCATCGTAGTCGCGGATACCCATCTGATAAGCCGACACGATGAGAGGAATCTCGTGTTCAGCTACCATGACGGGGATGTATTCCATTCCTGCAGGTCCCTTTCCAAGCCATCCGCATGCGTCATAGAGTGCCAGTTGCGAGCGTACCCATCGTGAGCTCCATTCTGGTGTCACCAGATTCCAGAACTGGTTGAGGTTCCAGAAGGTATTCCAGAAGGCATCGCATCCTAGGGCTACCTGATCTTTCCGGCTTGTGTGCCGCACCTGTTCGTCAGGAGCCACCCAATCGCCGTTCACGTCGCTCCATATATTGCGGCAAAGTGCGCGATACATGTTGGTGTAGAACCTGATTTTCTCTTGCCTGTCATCCGTTGTGATGTCGATCCTGTTGAGGATATCGTTCCATACCTCCTTCTGATGGTTTACCACAGCCGTAAAATCCCATCCAAAGGGGTTGGAAATCTCCGTTCGCAGATTAAGGTCCGCATTCTCTATGCTTACCAGCGAGATTCCTGTCCGAATCTTTACGGTAGGATGATTCTTTGTGTCGAACTCCACATACATTCCTCCGTCCTTGAGATGCTGGGCCTTCAGTTGACGCTGTTGCTCCACCTCTTCCTCTTTCCAGACGCCTGTGCGCAGGATGGGCGCATCGAATTCCATCACGAAATGAACGGTATATTCTTGGTCGGCATCATTGCTCCACACATGGGGACGTGCCGAAAGCTGGTGGCTGAAGCCTTCGATGCGACGATCCGACACTTGGCGGACATCCACATCTACCAATTCGTAGCCATATTCGCTGGGGACATTCAGATCAATCATCACGCGTCCGTCCTGATCCTGAGGGAAGGTGAAGCGCATCAGCGAGGCGCGTTCGGTGGCAGTCATCTCAGCCCATATCTTGGTGTCAGAGAGAAAGACGCGATAGTAGCCAAGTGGCGCCTCTTCTGTGGATTTGTCGATGCGTGAGCGGTAACCTTCATCAGGTTTCAGCTCATCGCCCACTTGGGTTTGCAACGGTCCGTTGGTAGGCATGACACCTAATCCCGCCATCGTCCATTCGTGGATATGGGAGAAGCAGCCGATGCTCTCCATGCTGGGCTGATAACCTGATTGCCATCCTGCATTCTCGTTGTCAGGACTAAGTTTGACCATTCCGAAAGGCATCCAGGGACCTGGAGCAATCATCCATCGCGAGTGAGCAGTCCCCATGCGTGTATCCACATAGTCGGCATGCGTTTGCAACTTTTGAGGGCCTCTCACCACATTTCCCTCTTCCAGCAGAAGGTTGTCTGCCAGAATCTGGTATCGCGATGTTTTCCTCTTTTTCACAGCCTTCATGGGAACCTCCAGCACATAACGGGCTGAGTCGAGATGGGTAGCATAGATCTGTTTTCCATCCAGCCGTACGGACAACTCTTTGAAATTGCTTAGATGCTCCACATCGACCAACAAAGGTTGCACCCGTTTGCCAGTTTTCAACTCGTAGTCAGCCGCTTTCACAGAACGCACGAAAGCATAGGGATTAAGAGGTTTCATCTGCATCTCTTCAGGTCCCTCCAGCCGAATTTGGTCGAAAGCGACCCAAGCGCCCTCCAGGATAGTCAATGTAATCTGGTTGCCACCTGGGTGGAGTGAGCCTGCCTGAAT
>CAMKMK010000023.1 GCA_946413885.1 uncultured Prevotellaceae bacterium | reverse complement strand
TATCCCATCACGCCACGACTTGTCACCATGAGGCTTGGAACCTGTTCCATCAGGGTAGGCAACACGTTGACTCGCTCGTTGGCAGTCAATTGTTCTCGATTGACTACTGAAATCGTCATGGGCAAGTGGCGGATATCAGTTTGATTGCGAGTGCCTGTTACCGTTACCTCGTTCATCGTTTGAGACAAGGTATCCATCGGCTCTGTGCCCTCGTTGACAGCAAAGCTTTGTGAAGCTACTGAGAGAGATAAAAGAAATGCGAATCTTTTCATTTGGGTAATATTTTGTCAGAAAATCATGTAAAACATGTGCAAATATAAATAAAAAGATGTACATTTGATGCTGTGTTTACAAAAAAACAAGCATTGAAGATTACATTCTAATAAGAAAAAGGTATGAAAAGGATAATAACAACAATGATGATATTCGCAGGTATGCTGACGATGGAGGCGAACGAACCTGTCGATTTGAACATTTTCAATCATTTGGCAGTAGGTGTGGATGCTGGAACGACTGGTTTTGGAGCAGATCTTGCGGTTCCATTGACTCGATTCCTTCAATTTCAAGTGGGGTTTTCTGCTATGCCTAAGTTTACTGGCACCTATGACCTTGACTTGAATGAAAACGGATACCGTAATGCCTGGGGAACATACAAAAGCATTCCAGCGGATAAGGTTGCCTTGAAAGGGAAACTGAACATGATGAACGGGAAGGTTCTGGTAAATTTCTATCCTGTTCCTGTCAGCGGATTCCATCTGACGGTAGGCGCGTTCTTTGGTAATAGTGATGTGATAGAGGTGTATAATAAGGAACCTGGAGCTTTGCAGTATATCAATGAGGCTAATCAGGAGATAGACAGGGCTAACCAGAAGCCCTCCTCTTCAGGTTATCAGCATCAGGACTATATAGGCGTGAAACTTGGTGATTATCTGTTGGTCCCCAATGAAGATGGTGATGTGAAGGCGACTTTCAAGACAAGAAGTTCACGTTTGTACGTGGGTTTAGGAACAGGTCGTGCCATACCCAAGAAACGCGTGGGTGTGAAGTTCGATATTGGTTGTATGCTGTGGGGAAAACCTGAAATATCTTGTAACGACATAGAGCTACAAGATGAGGATTGGGATGGAAAAGGTGCCAAAGCACTTCGAATCATGAGCAAGATGAGTGTGTATCCTTGCTTGAATCTGAGGTTGTGCGGCAGAATCTTTTAACCGTCGTTCTTAAGATATAGGTGTAATCGTTATCTTCTTTCCTCGTTTTCCACTTTCTTGACTTTACGGAAGAGATCAGAAGCAAAGATGAAGGAGTTGAGGCGCTCGTTGGTGGAAGTCATGATTTGGTCTTTGTTGCCTTGCCATTCAAGGTCGCCATCGCAGATGAAGATGATGTTCTCGCCAATACCCATCACAGAGTTCATGTCGTGCGTATTGATGATGGTGGTCATCTTGTATTCATGCGTAATGCTGTGAACCAATTCATCAATCACGAGGCTTGTTTTAGGATCCAATCCTGAATTCGGCTCGTCGCAGAAGAGATACTTGGGATTGAGCGCGATAGCACGAGCAATGGCCACACGTTTCTGCATTCCACCAGAAATCTCACCAGGCATCTTTCCCTCTGCTCCTTGCAGGTTGACACGTTCCAAGCAGAACTTTGCCCTTTTGATACGGTCGCTCTGGTTCATGTCAGAGAACATGTCCAAGGGGAACATTACATTCTCCAATACCGTCATGCTGTCGAAAAGGGCAGCTGACTGGAAAATCATACCCATTTCACGTCGAAGCATTACTCTTTCGCGCTTGGACATCTTTACAAAGTCACGATTGTCATAAAGAATCTCACCACTCGTTGGGGTAAAAAGTCCAACGATGTTTTTCATCAGTACCGTCTTGCCGCTACCACTTTGACCAATAATCAAATTGGTTATTCCTTCCTCGAAAATGGCATTGATATCCTTCAAGACATCCTTGTCCTCAAATGACTTGTATAGATGACGAACTTCTATCATGACAACAAGGGAGTTAGGAAGATGTCTGCAAAGAGGATGAGCATACTGCTGCTAACCACAGCGTCAGTACTGGATTTGCCAACATCAAACGAACCGCCTTCTACCGTATAACCATAGAATGAGCTTACACTGGCGATGATGAAGGCAAAGATAAAACTCTTGATGATAGACATCCAGATGAACCACTGGTTGAAGGAGTGGAGAAGACCTAACGTGAGATCGTCTACCGTGATGACCCCTGCGATAGCGGTAGCATAGGCACCAATGAATCCTGCTGCGATGCTGAATATAACCAAGAAAGGAATGGTAGTCATCATGCCTGCAATCTTGGGCAGGATAAGAAAAGAAGCGGAGTTGACTCCCATAATCTCCAGAGCGTCAATCTGTTGGGTAACGCGCATGGTTCCAAGTTCAGATGCGATGTTTGAACCCACTTTTCCTGACAGGATGAGACACATGATACTGCTGGAGAACTCTAAGACCATGATCTCACGTGTTGTGTAACCCGTAGTAAAGGCTGGCATCCAAGGGCTCTGAATATTGATCTTAATCTGGATACAGATGACGGCACCAATAAAAAAACTGATCAGCAAGACGATGCCTATGGAATCCACACCCAGTTGTGCCATTTCCTTGACGTATTGTTTAAAGAACATGCGCCAACGTTCGGGCCAACTGAAAACTTTGCCCATCAGTTCAAGATATCGGCCAAAGGAGGCCAAGCCATTCACAATGAACATAGATGCCTAATTCTGCGTTTGTGAATGCAAAAATACTCATTTTCTCCTAAAAAACGTTATAGACGGTACGCTTTTTACCTTTTTTTCGTACTTTTGCATCCAAATGGAACAGAGGCAGACAAATATTTCTTTGGAAAATACGGAATCACTCCTGAATCAGGAGACGATCCAACTGGTCATTCAATCAGATATTCATGCTCAGGAGAACATGGATGCTGATTCCCAATCTGAATTGACAGAACCTCAGGAACCACAACCCTTGGAACTGAGAAGTGAAGGACTCGTGAAAATCTACGGCAAGCGAACGGTAGTCAACAACGTGACATTCAGTGTTCGCCAGGGAGAGATAGTAGGTTTGTTGGGGCCAAATGGTGCAGGTAAGACTACATCATTTTATATGACTACTGGCCTGGTGATTCCAAATGCAGGACATATCTTCTTGGGTAACGAGGAGATAACAAAATTGCCTGTGTATCAACGTGCCCGTCGAGGTATTGGATATTTGGCTCAAGAGGCTAGCGTGTTTCGCAAGATGAGTGTGGAGGACAATATCTCCAGTGTGCTGGAAATGACAGGTAAGCCTCGTGATTATCAGAAAGAAAAGTTGGAGAGCTTGATTGCTGAGTTCCATTTAGAGAAGGTACGCAAGAATTTGGGAGATCAATTGAGCGGCGGTGAGCGACGCAGAACGGAGATTGCCCGTTGTTTAGCCATTGATCCCAAGTTTATCATGCTTGACGAACCTTTTGCAGGAGTGGATCCCATTGCTGTGGAGGATATACAATACATCGTGTGGAAGCTGAAGCAACGCAATATAGGCGTACTCATTACTGACCATAACGTGGAAGAGACCCTTTGTATCACGGATCGTGCCTATCTTCTCTTTGAAGGACAGATTCTTTTCCATGGTACACCTCATGAATTGAGTGTCAATCCTATTGTGCTTGATAAGTATTTAACCAATAGTTTTGTGCTGAGAATGAAGGACTTCCAGAAGATGGATGCAGAACGTTCTGCTCAGGAATCATAAACTTTCAATCTCTAAATTTTGTGGGTTGAACTTTTTTTTGTACCTTTGCGCGCATTTTAAAACAAATCTCGCAAGATTACAGTTAGATTAACAAAAAATCATATAAATCGAAATGAATATTTCACTGGAAAATGTAGACAAGGTAAACGCATTGCTTACCATCAAGTTGGAGAAAACAGATTACGAAGAAAAAGTTAATACAGCTCTGAAGGATTTCCGTAAGAAAGCAAACATTCCAGGATTTCGTCCTGGTCAAGTGCCTATGGGTTTGTTGAAGAAACGCTTCGGTACAGAATTGCTGGCAGAGCAAGTCAACAAGATTCTGAGCGAGGAGGTTTACAAATATATTCGTGAGCAGAAGATTAATATCCTGGGTGAACCTCTGCCCAACGAGGAAAAGACTCCTAAAATGGACTTTGAGAACCAAGAAGAGTTTACTTTTGCTTTTGATATAGCTTTAGCTCCTGAATTTGATGGCAAGATCAGCAAGAAAGATAAGCTGACCTATTACACCATTAAGGTTGACGATGCAATGATTGACCAGCAGGTACAGGCTTACGCCCAGCGAGGTGGCCAGTACAATAAGGTAGAAGAATATCAGGACAATGATATGGTGAAGGGCCTTTTGGCAGAGTTGGACGAGAATGGAAGTGTCTTGGAAGGTGGCGTGCAGGTAGAAGGCGCAGTAATGTTGCCCAACTACATGAAGAACGATGATGAGAAGGCTAAGTTCCAGGGTGCTAAGGTCAATGACGTAATCACTTTCAATCCTGCTAATGCATACAACAACAGCGAAGTAGAGTTGGCTTCCTTGTTGAAGTTGGATAAAAGTGTAGCTGCAGAGAAGAAGGGAGACTTCAGTTTCCAGATAGAAGAAATCACTCGTTACGAACCAGCTCCCGTTAATCAGGAATTGTTTGACAGGATGCTTGGCGAGGGTGTAGTGAAGGGCGAGGATGAATTCCGTGAATATATTAAGAAAAACATGGAAACTCAGTTTGCCAATGATAGTGAGTACAAGTTCATGCTTGACTTGCGTGCATATTTGACCAATCGTATTGGTGAAGTAGAGTTCCCTGAGGCAATATTGAAGCGCATCATGAAACTCAACAATCCCAACAATGATGAGTATGTGGAGAAGAACTTTGAGGGCAGTTTGAAGGAATTGTTGTGGCATTTGATAAAAGAACAGTTAAGTGATCAGTTGCAGATCAAGGTAGAGCAAGCTGATGTAATGGAGGCTGCCAAAGAAGCTACCCGTATGCAGTTCGCCCAATATGGCATGATGAATATTCCTGATGAGTCGTTGGAACAGTATGCTACTGAGATGCTTAAGAACAAAGAGCAAGCAGAAGGATTGGTGTCTCGTACCGTAGAGCACAAGATTGGCAAAGCAGCTAAAGACGTGTTGACCCTCAAGAACAAGGAAGTAAGTCTGGAGGAATTCAACAAGTTGTTCCAAGAAGAAAAGACTGCATAACAGGATTCTCTAAGAGAGTTCGTGGCACAAATGTTTGTGCACGTACATAATTTATAATATATGAGGGACGTTCTTCCTTCAACGGAGATTCGTCCCTCCTTAATCCAAATTTAAACAAAAACTAAACGCATGAACAACGATTTTAAAAAGTATGCTACCCGTCATTTGGGTATGAACGGTATGGCTCTGGATGATGTGATAAGTGCGCAGAACCAGTATCTGAATCCCTATATTCTGGAAGAACGTCAGTTGAATGTCACTCAGATGGATGTGTTTAGCCGTTTAATGATGGATCGCATCATCTTTTTGGGAACACAGATTGATGATTACACAGCTAATACCCTACAGGCTCAACTTTTGTACCTTGACAGTGCAGATCCAGGAAAGGACATCAGTATCTACATCAATAGTCCTGGCGGAAGTGTTCATGCAGGACTTGGCATTTATGATACTATGCAGTTTATCAGCAGTGATGTTGCCACCATTTGTACAGGAATGGCAGCCAGTATGGCAGCAGTCCTTTTGGTAGCTGGTACAGAAGGTAAACGGAGTGCTTTGACGCATAGTCGTGTGATGATTCATCAGCCGATGGGTGGCGCTCAAGGTCAAGCCAGTGATATTGAGATTACCGCTCGTGAGATTCAGAAACTCAAGAAAGAACTTTATACCATCATATCAGACCATAGTCATACACCTTTCGATAAAGTGTGGGCCGATAGTGATCGTGATTATTGGATGACAGCCGAAGAGGCCAGAGAATATGGAATGATTGACCAAGTGCTGAATCGCAAGAAACAATAGACAAGAGGGAGAATGCCAAGTAAAAAAAACAACATCTGCTCTTTCTGCGGACGTTCTGAACGTGATGTGGTCTTGCTGCTCACGGGCTTGAATGGCTATATCTGCAATGATTGCGTTGAACAAGCTTGGAACATCGTACAAGATAACCTTAACGTGAGGGAAAAGGGAACACGTGGCATGACGGAAGATGACCTGAAGAAAGTGCCCAAGCCACACGAGATAAAGGACTATCTAGATCAGTACGTTATTGGTCAGGATGATGCCAAACGATATTTGGCTGTGAGTGTTTACAACCATTATAAACGTTTGGCTCAGAAGAAGGGTGACGATGGTGTGGAAATAGAGAAGAGCAACATCATCATGGTGGGAGGTACTGGTACGGGTAAAACATTATTGGCACGTACTATTGCCCGTTTATTGAAAGTTCCTTTTACCATTGTCGATGCAACCGTTTTCACTGAAGCTGGTTATGTGGGCGAGGACGTGGAGAGCATCCTGAGCCGTCTGCTACAAGTTGCCGATTATGATGTGGAAGCTGCACAGCGAGGCATTGTCTTTATTGATGAAATCGACAAGATAGCTCGAAAAAGTGACAATCCCAGTATCACTCGTGATGTGAGTGGTGAAGGCGTTCAACAAGGATTGTTGAAACTTCTCGAAGGCAGTATAGTCAACGTACCTCCAAAGGGAGGGCGCAAGCATCCCGATCAGGATTATATTCACGTGGATACCCACAACATTCTTTTCATTTGTGGAGGTGCCTTTGATGGTATCGAGAAGAAGATTGCACAACGTCTGAATACTCATGTGGTGGGATATCGTAGTGTGCAGAATCTTCAGAAAATTGATTCTAAGGACTTGATGAAGTACATTTTACCTCAGGATCTGAAGTCCTATGGATTGATTCCAGAAATTATCGGGCGTCTGCCAGTTTTGACGTATCTCAATCCCTTGGATCGTATGGCTTTACGACGCATCCTGACGGAACCCAAGAACTCATTGGTGAAACAACAGATCAAGCTCTTCCAAATGGATGGCATCAAGTTGACTTTTGCTCCTGAAGTGTTGGACTACATTGTTGACAAGGCTGTGGAGTACAAATTGGGAGCTCGTGGACTTCGCAGCATTATGGAGAGTATTATGATTGAAGCCCAATTTGATGCTCCTTCCACGTGCGATTCCAAGTTGGAGATTTCTTTGGAATACGCCAAGCAGCAGGTGGAGGCACATCAACACTTGGGATAGACTTCTTGACAAGGTTTTGGTATCAAAGAATAGAAAAGTGCAGCGATAAGTTGCACTTTTTTTATGCCTAAGAAGAAAAAAACTACTGAAAGGCTTGTGGAATTCAAAAGTTTTTTTATAACTTTGTAAAGAAGTTATCTTTAAACGTAAACCAATGAGTGACATAAACCTGACTGAGCAGCTCAAGAAGTACTTTGGTTACGACACTTTCAAAGGTGACCAGGAAGCCGTTATCCGTAACATGCTTGCTGGACGTGACACATTTGTACTTATGCCTACAGGCGGGGGAAAGTCGCTTTGTTATCAGTTGCCTGCACTTCTGATGGAAGGTACAGCTATCGTCATCTCCCCTTTGATTGCTTTGATGAAGAATCAGGTGGATGCCATTCGTCAGGTAAGCGAAGATGACGGGATTGCTCATTTCATGAATTCTTCGTTGACAAAAGGACAGATAGATGACGTGAAGTTGGATATCCAAAGTGGTCATACAAAGTTGCTTTACGTGGCTCCAGAGAGTTTGACAAAAGACGAAAATGTCGAATTCCTGAATCACGTCAAAATCAGCTTTTATGCTGTGGATGAGGCTCATTGTATCAGTGAATGGGGTCATGATTTTCGTCCTGAGTATCGTCGCATCCGGCCCATCATCAACCAAATAGGCAAGGCGCCTGTGATAGCATTGACAGCTACGGCTACCGATAAGGTCCGCACAGACATCAAGAAGAATCTGGGCATGCCAGATGCTGATGAGTTCAAGAGCAGTTTCAATCGTCCCAATCTTTACTATGAGATCCGACCCAAGACAAAGGATGTGGATAAAGATATCATCAAATTTATCAAGCAACATCCTGGCAAGAGTGGAATTATCTATTGTCTGAGTCGCAAGAAGGTGGAAGAACTGGCTGAAGTGCTTCGTGCTAACCAAATCAGTGCTCGTGCTTACCATGCTGGTATGGATAGTCCTGCACGTAACGAGACGCAAGATGATTTTGTGATGGATCGCTTGGATGTTATTGTTGCTACAATAGCTTTCGGAATGGGCATTGATAAACCTGATGTGCGTTTCGTCATTCATTACGACATTCCTAAGAGTCTGGAGGGATATTATCAGGAAACGGGTCGTGCCGGACGTGATGGAGGTGAAGGTATTTGCTTGACTTTCTATTCCCCCAAAGATCTTCAGAAACTGGAGAAGTTTATGGAGGGAAAACCTCTGGCAGAACAAGAGATCGGACGACAATTGTTGGCTGAGACAGCTTCCTATGCCGAATCCAGCGTTTGCCGCCGTAAGATTCTTCTTCACTATTTTGGAGAGGAGTACCCAGAGGATAATTGTCACAATTGTGACAACTGCTTGCATCCTAAGAAGAGGGTTGAAGCTCAGGATTCTTTGATGAAGGCTCTGAAGGTAGTGGATGCCGTGAAGGAAAACTTCAAGATTGACTACATCATCGATGTGTTGATAGGGCATGATTCTGAAGAGGTTATTGCACATCGACACGATGATCTTGCTTGTTTCGGATGTGGTGATGATCATGAAACCATATATTGGAATGCTGTGCTTCGTCAGGCTCAGATTGACAAGTATCTGATGAAGGAGGTTGAAAACTATGGTTTGCTGAAGATAACAGAGAAGGGACGCCTGTTCATGAAGAATCCTGTCTCCTTCGAGATAACAGAAGACAATGAGTTCGATGAGTACGAGGATCCAGTAAATGCAGGTCCTGCTGCCTTGGATGATGTTTTGTTGGGTATGCTTCGAGATTTGCGCAAGAAGACATCAGAGCGACTTGATTTGCCTCCTTATGTCATCTTCCAGGATATCTCTTTGGCCGAGATGGCTACTGTCTATCCTCGTACAGAAGAGGAATTGGCCTGCATTACTGGTGTGGGTCAAGGAAAAGCCAAACGCTATGGTGCTGAGTTCTGTCAGTTGATAGCACGCTATTGCGAGGAGAATGAAATAGAGTGCGTCGAGGATGTTCGTGTTAAGACTGTTCCCAACAAGAGCAAGAATAAGGTAAGTATTATTCAAGGAATCGACCGCAAGATAGCACTTGACGATTTGGCAAGAGCCCAAGGAATTGAATTCAATGAATTGCTTGATGAGATAGAAGCTATCGTGTATAGTGGCACCAAACTCAACATCGATTATTATTTAGATGAAGTGATGGATGAGGAGCACATGCTCGACATCTATGACTATTTCCACGATGAGTCTGAAACTGATGATTTGGAAGTGGCTCTCGACGAGTTAGGTGACGAGTACAGCGAGGATGAAGTACGCTTAGTTCGCATCAAGTTCTTGTCGGAATTGGGCAATTAAGAAAAATTGGCATTAAATCGTATTGCTTAAGCAGATTTTTTTTGTACCTTTGCACGCAATAAATAAAAAGGCATTATGGCATCATTTATTGCAGACAAGATTGTTATGGATGGACTCACTTTCGATGATGTCCTGTTGGTTCCTGCGTATTCGGAAGTTTTGCCCCGCACAGTGGAACTGGGTACTAAATTCTCTCGCAACATAGATTTGAAGATTCCTTTCGTGACAGCCGCTATGGACACGGTGACGGAATCTACAATGGCTATTGCTATTGCTCGTGAAGGAGGTATAGGCGTTATTCACAAGAATATGAGCATAGAGGAACAGGCTCGTCAGGTGGCCATTGTGAAGCGTGCCGAGAATGGTATGATTTACGATCCTGTCACTATCCAGCGCGGTCGTCGTGTTGCTGATGCATTGGCTTTAATGTCAGAATATCACATTGGTGGTATTCCTGTAGTGGACGATGAGCGTCATCTTGTAGGTATTGTGACTAATCGCGATTTGCGTTTCGAGCGCAATCACAATCGCTTGATTGATGAGGTGATGACGAAAGAGAATCTGGTGACTACCCACGTTCAGACAGATTTGATGGCAGCTTCAGAAATATTGCAGGAGAACAAGATTGAGAAACTTCCTGTGGTTGATGAAGAAAACAAGTTGATAGGTCTGATTACTTACAAGGATATTACCAAAGCTAAGGATAAACCTATGGCTTGCAAAGACAGCAAAGGTCGTCTGCGTGTGGCTGCTGGTGTAGGCGTTACAGTTGACACGTTGGATCGCATAAAGGCTCTGGTGGATGCTGATGTGGATGCTATCGTTATTGATACAGCTCATGGTCACAGCAAATTTGTGATGGAGAAACTCAGAGAGGCAAAGAAAGCTTTCCCAGAGGTGGATATCGTTGTGGGCAATGTGGCTACAGGTGAGGCAGCCCGCATGTTGGTCGAGAATGGTGCTGATGCCATCAAGGTGGGCATTGGTCCTGGTAGTATTTGTACCACTCGTGTGGTGGCTGGTGTAGGTGTTCCTCAATTGAGCGCCGTCTATGATGTGGCTTGTGCTTTGGCTGGAACAGGTGTTCCTCTGATAGCAGATGGTGGTCTCCGTTATAGTGGTGATGTCGTGAAAGCATTGGCTGCAGGTGGATATAGCGTAATGATAGGTTCTTTGGTGGCTGGTACTGAAGAGAGTCCTGGTGACACGATTATTTACAATGGACGTAAGTTCAAGTCTTATCGTGGTATGGGATCGTTAGAGGCAATGGAGTGTGGCTCCAAAGATCGTTATTTCCAAGGGAACGTGAAGGATGTCAAGAAGTTGGTTCCAGAAGGCATTGCTGGTCGTGTTCCATATAAGGGCAGCGTGCAAGAAGTCATCTATCAGCTGATGGGTGGTTTGCGTAGTGGAATGGGCTACTGTGGTGCAAATACCATTGAAGCACTTCATAATGCCAAGTTCGTGCGTATCACTAATGCTGGAGTTCAGGAGAGTCATCCCCATGATGTGACTATTACCAGTGAAGCTCCAAACTATAGTCGTCCTCAATAAATAGGTTTGCTGAATAGAAAGAATTCTTGACTCGTTGTTTCAGAGGAAAGATTAAGTTGAAAAAGATAATTTATACAAAACGATGAATCGTAACAAGAAAATTTTGTTTGCTATAGGCCTGATTCTGTTGCCCGCATTCGGAATGGCTCAGGAGGCCGATCCCATTGTGATGCATATCAATGGTAGCCCTGTGACTCGTAGTGAGTTTGAA
Source organism: uncultured Prevotellaceae bacterium (assembly GCA_946413885.1). GTDB lineage: Bacteria > Bacteroidota > Bacteroidia > Bacteroidales > Bacteroidaceae > Physcousia. Next base: position 4,765 of record CAMKMK010000023.1, on the reverse strand, counting down.
TACAACTACAACAAGAACAACTCGGACGGAGTTGTCGACAAGAAGTCTGTCAAGGAATATGCCGATTTGTTTATCAATTATAAACTGAAGGTGTTGGCAGCAATGGATGCCCGGTACGACACTCTAACCAGTTTTAACGAGGAGTTCCACACCTATCGTGATCAGCAGATTCGTCCCATGTTGGTTCCTGAGACCCAGATGGAGAATGAATGTCTGAAGTATTATCAGAAGATGCAGGAAAGTCTCGATGGTCACGATTTGATTCAACCTGCCCATATCTTTCTTCGTGTCCAGCAGTCCGCTACCGTTGAAGAACAGAATGAGGCAAAGGAGCGTATCGATTCTGCTTATAATGCGTTGAAGGGTGGGGCAGATTTTGGGGCTTTGGCAAAAGAGATTTCTCAGGACCCGCAATCAGCTGTTCATGGTGGAATGCTTCCTTGGATAGGTCCCAATCAGACGGTAAAAGAGTTTGAGGATGTTGCTTATGGATTGCAGAAGGGTGAGATGAGTGAACCTTTCCTTTCTCCTGTGGGTTATCATATCGTAAAGATGATGGATCGTAAGCAGCTTGAGAGTTATGCTGAGTTGCAGCCGAACATTCTTAAATTCCTCGAGAGTCAAGGCATGAAGGATCGTTTGGCTACCCAGTTGCTTGACAGCATTTCGCAGAAGTCTGATCCCCAGAAGAGTGTGGAGGAGATTCTTGATGAAGAGACAGAACGCCTGTGCCAACAAGACGATGAACTGAAATATCTTATTCAGGAGTATCACGACGGCTTGTTGCTTTTTGAGATTTGCAATCGTGAAGTGTGGGAACCTGCCAGCAAGGATACTCTTGGCTTGATGAATTATTTTAGCAAGAACAAGAAGCAGTATGCGTGGGACAAGCCCCATTTCAACGGTATGATTTACTATTGCCGCGAAAAGGCTGATGTGAATGCTGTCAAGAAGTTACTCAAGAAAGTGCCTGAGGAGAAATGGACATCTACCGTGCGTGAGAAGTTCAACAAGGATAGCGTAACAGTTCGTATGGAGAAGCGTTTGTTCAAGCAAGGCGATAATGTCAATGTTGACGCGTTGGCCTTGAAGGTGAAAGATGCCAAGACGGTAGAGAATAAGGACTTCCCCTACATGGGAGTCTTGGGTACGAATCTGAAGAAAGGTCCAAAGAAGTGGACAGACGTGAGCAGTCAGGTAGTTACTGATTATCAGCGCAAAAAGGAGGACGAGTTCGTGGCTGAGTTGCGCAAGAAATATACCTTTGAAGTTCATCAGGATGTACTTGATACGGTAAACAATCATTAAACTCCAACTATGTTTTTTTGCAAAAAGTCTTTGTGTCTGATAGGTGCCCTGTTCTTGACTATTGCTTCTTTTTCACAAAAGAGTAATGTGATTGACGAGGTTGTATGGGTGGTCGGCGATGAGGCTATTCTGCGCTCTGATGTGGAGAAGGTTCGCACGGAGTACGGCAATCAGGTGAATGGCAATCCTTATTGTGTGATCCCGGAAGAATTGGCTGTCCAGAAGCTTTTTCTTCATCAGGCAGCAATTGACAGTATTGAAGTGACGGATGCTGAGGTCAACAATTATGTGGAGCAGGATATCAACCAGAAAGTATTGATGGCAGGCTCTAAAGAGAAGTTGGAGGAGTACATGCGCATGACGATGACTCAGATTCGAGAGGAGCTTTTTGATATGTACAAGAACCAACTTACTGTGCGTGAGATGCGCAAAAGTCTTACTTCTGATGTCAAAGTTACTCCCGCCGAGGTGCGTCGCTATTTTAAAGACCTTCCAGAGGACAGCTTGCCTTTGATTCCCACTCAGGTAGAAGTGCAGATCCTGGTGCAGCAACCCAAAATACCTCAGGAGGAAATTGATCGTGTGAAGGACAAACTGCGTGATTATGCTGAGCGTGTCAATAGTGGTACCACTTCCTTCAACGCTTTGGCTCGCCTCTATTCCGAGGATCCAGGTTCTGCCCGTCAAGGTGGCGAGATGGAATATATGGGACGTGGTGAGTTGGATGCCGCCTTCGCCAATGTGGCTTTCGGCTTGACGGAGCCAGGCAAGGTCAGCAAGATCGTGCAGAGTGAGTTCGGATACCATATTATCCAATTGATTGATAAGCGTGGCGATAAGGTTAAGTGCCGTCATATTCTTCTGCGGCCTCAGGTGGCTGAAGAGGATATCAATGCTTGTTTGGCTCGTCTCGATTCAATCGCTGACGATATCCGTACTGAGAAGTTCACTTTTGAGGAGGGTGCCTCTGTTATTTCTGAAGATAAGGAAACACGCAACAATCATGGTATCCTTTCCAATGAGACAGAACAAGGTGACCACACCACTCGTTTCGAGATGGGTCAGTTGTCCAGTATCTATCCTGATTTGGCTCGTGTCGTAGAGGGATTGGAGATAGGTGAGATCTCGAAGCCTTTCACGATGGTGAACAAAAAGGGTGCTACCGTGTGTGCTATTGCCAAGTTGAAAAGTCGCATCAAGTCGCATCGTGCCAGCATGAGCGAGGATTTTCAGGTGTTGCGCAATATTGTAGAGAATAAGCGGAGCGAGGCCTTCATCGAAGAATGGATAAAGGAGAAACAAAAGAATACTTACGTTCGAATTAACGAGGATTGGCGTGATTGTGAATTCCGCTATCCAGGTTGGATCAAGTGATGAATCGCAGATTTCTGGGTTTATGTCTGCTAACCTTGTTTGGCCTTTATGTTGTGTTAGCTACACCACCAGTCAAACAACGGAAATCTACTCCCAGACGGCAGTCTGACAGTAGGGTTCATCTGCTGCATGCCGATAAACTTTATTTCGATGAGTACGTCAACCGTAATGCCCAGTTTCTGGTAGGCAACGTTAAGTTTCAGCATGAGGGAACTCTGATGTACTGCGACAGCGCTCTTTATTATGAGGCATCGAATTCCTTCGACGCTTTTGGTCATGTGCGCATGTTACAGGGCGATACCCTCTCTTTGACGGGTGATGTGCTTTATTACAGCGGGTTGGATCAGTTGGCTCGAGTGCGTCACAATGTGGTGCTGAAACATCGCGAGATGGAAATCTACACGGATAGTCTCGACTATGATCGTCTCTACAATCTGGGATATTTCTTCGAAGGAGGCAAATTACTTGATCAGGGCAATCAGTTGACCAGTGATTGGGGTGAGTACAACCCTACCACCCGTGAGGCAGTTTTCAATTACAACGTCAAGTTGCTCAATCCCGCTCCTCCTGCCGAGACAAAGACCACCCTCATCTCTGATACGTTGCATTACAACACGCAGACAGGTATCGCTCATATCGTGGGACCTTCTAACATAGAACATGGCGAGAGTCACATCTATTCCGAGTCAGGCTACTACAACACCCAAACCGACAATTCCTATCTCTTGGATCGCAGCATCCTTTCAGACAGCGGGAAGAAATTGATTGGCGATAGTGTTGTGTGGGATAGTGAGTTCAAGGTGGGTAAGGCTTTCGGTAACGCTGAGTTTGTGGACGTAGTCAACAAGAACATGTTCTTCGGCAACTATGCCTATTACGATGATGCCAATGGGTATGCTGAGGCAGCCGATAGCGCTATCCTGATGGATTTCTCTCAGGGACCTGACACGATGTATGTTCATGCTGATTCTTTTAAGGTTTATACTTATTTCATTGATACGGACAGCATGTATCGCACCATGCATGGGATTCGTCATGTGAGGGCTTACAGAAGTGATCTTCAGGCGGTGTGTGACTCTTTGGTGTACAACAGTAAGGATTCCTGTTTGGTGATGTATTACGACCCCATCCTTTGGCAGTTGGGGCAGCAGTTGGTGGGCGAGGAGATACGTGCCTTCCTCAACGATAGCACAGTGGACAGCGTGCAGGTTCTGCGTCAGGCACTTTCTGTGGAACGTATCGATAGTGTTCACTACAATCAGGCTACGGGCGATGAGATGCATTCCTATTTTCGTGATGGGCAGATCTATCAGACTAACTTGGATGGGAACGTGCTGGTCAATTATTATCCTTTCGATGATGACAGCCTGATGATAGGCATGAATCACGTGGAAACCTCTGAACTTAAGCTATATATGGCTGATCGCCGTGTACAGAAAATCTGGATGCCAGCAGCCAGCGGAACCATCTATCCCTTGTTTATGATTCCTCCAGACAAGCTCTATCTGGATAATTTTGCTTGGTTTGAATACATCCGTCCACAAGACAAGAACGACATATTCAATTGGCGTACCAAAAAGGCTGGAAGCGAGCTTAAGGAGAGTGTTCGGCATGAGGCTCCCAAGCAACGGTTGAATGAGATTTCCAAGAAGATGAAGAAGCGGGCCGCTGCTGAGCCTGAAGGAGAACAGCAGGACAAGCAGGAGAGTGAGCAAAAAGAGGCTGTAGCGACATCAGGGATTACAGAGACTCAAACCGAAGAGAAGGTTGAGAAGACAGCGAATGTTGAACAAAAAGAAGAATAAGCAACTATGGGAATGTTTCAGACAAGACAGCCCCGCAAGTTCCGCAGGGTAAGCATTTTTACCGATGAGCGTAAGGATAAGCTCCAGAAAATGGTGGACGACGTGAAACGCGAAAAGGGGGAGTTGCCTCCTGAACCTTATGACCCCTCCAAGTTCAAGGGAACCTTCAGCGAGTACACTCCTCGCGCTAAGCGGCATTCGCAGAAGGGAACCCGTCTGTCTTGGCCCATCGCTATTGTCATCGTCATTATTCTGCTGATCATTTGGCATTATCTGCT
>CAMKMK010000022.1 GCA_946413885.1 uncultured Prevotellaceae bacterium | reverse complement strand
GAAAGTGATATGGTAATGTTGATTATTGTTGTGGCCGTCGTAGTGATCGGCTATTTTATCATGACCCAGCGGTCATTGGTGAACCTCGATGAAATGTGCAAGAACGCGCTCAGCCAGATTGAAGTGCAACTGAACTCCCGTTGGGATGCGTTGCTGGCTCTGGCAAAGACTGCTGCCCAGTATGCCAAGCATGAGTCGGAGACCCTTATCGACGTGATCCGTCAGCGTCGCGGCGAGGACGTGAACAGCCCAGCTGCCGTGAACGAGCAGCAGAGTGCCCTCCAGCAGGTGATGGGCCGCCTGATAGCCATCGGAGAGGCTTATCCTGAGCTGAAGGCTGCTGACCTGTACAAGGAAGTGACTGAGGGCGTGCGCAAGTATGAAGAGAATGTACGCATGTCGCGCATGGTATATAACGACACGGCTACCAAGATGAACCGCATGGTTCGCCAGTGGCCCTCCTCGATCGTGGCTTCGATACTCCACTTCGACCAGAAGGAGTACCTGAAAACTGATGAGGAGCAGAAGAAAGCTTACCCCGACCTGGACGAAGCGCTGAAGAAATAGCATGAAGAAGAGATTCTGCCTTCTCTGGGCCCTGCTTGCAGCCCTGCTGCTTCCTGCCTCAGCCCGTCCCTATCTCCACGATCTGGACATCAGGGTGGTGCTGAGTCCCGATGGGGATGCCCGCATCACGGAAACACGCCTGATGGATATCGATAGCGAGGGCACGGAGTGCTACATCGTGGTGGGTAACCTGAACGGAAGCGATGTGTGTGACTTAGAGGTGAGCGACGAGCAGGGAACGGTGTACGAGAACGTAGGCGATTGGGACATCAACCTCAGCCGCGAGAGGAAGAGCGGACGCTGCGGTATCATCAGGAAGCACGATGGATACGAGCTTTGCTGGGGACTGGGCGAGAGCGGCAGACGCACCTATACCACGAGCTACACCCTCACCCATCTGGTGAGAGGCTACAACGATGCCGACGGCTTCAACCACATGTTCGTGGCGGAAGGGATGAATCCCAAGCCTGACCACGTCAAGCTGACCATCGTGGCAGAAGGATTGCCCACCGATACCCTCTCTGAAGAGGATGCCGGAACGGCAAGACTGACCACAGAGAATACAGGCGTATGGGCGTTCCGCTATCGAGGGGATGTGAACGTCGTGGACGGCACCATCGTGGCCGAGAGCAGCGAGCCCTTCAGCGGCAGCAGCGCGATGATCGTGATGGCACGTTTCGACAAGGGTATGTTCACTCCCTCAGCAACCGTAGAGGGCAGTTTCGACCAGGTACGCGATCGTGCTTTTGAAGGCAGCGATTACCTGGACAACTCGTCAGACGATCCCTTTGCCATCCTGATGTTTCTCCTGACCGTTTTCCTCCTGCCACTCCTGCTGATCTTCGGCTACCTTTTTTATGTGTGGCGCGCACGCAAGAAGGTGACGAAGGACCTGCTCTGGTATCGCGACATCCCAGCCAACGGAAACCTCCAATGGGCCAACGATGCCCTGAACGCGTTCAGGTATTTCGGCACCGACTACAACAACCTGCTCTCTGCCTGCATCCTGAAACTCATCGACATGGGTTCCATCAGCATCGAGAAGAGCATGAACGCCAAGGGGAAAACGGTTCAGAATTTCGTCATCCAGTCCTTGAAGGATGCCGACACCCAGCCTCAACTGCTGCGCATGGTGCATGATATCTTCAAACGTGCGGCAGGCAGCGACACCATCCTGGAACCCAAGGAACTGAAGAACTGGATGAAGCAGAGGTACAACCAAAGCATTACCGACAGGTTCATCCAGACGCTTCACACGAAGACAAGCATCTACCAATACAGCAACCAGCTCGACGAAGTGCGCAACCTCTTTGGCCTGAAGAAGTTCCTGAAGGAGTTCTCACTCTTGGATGAGCGTCATGTTCAGGAAGTATCCCTCTGGAAGGACTACATGATCTATGCCACCCTCTTTGGCAACGCCGACCAGGTCATCAAGGACATGAAAGCCATCAATCCGGAATACTTCAACATGGATAAGGTGGCTGAACAGATGGCCGACACCATGACCTTACCCACCATCCGCTCCGTCCTGCATTCAGGTACCACACGAGCCGCCATGAGCAAGGCAGAGCGTGAGGCACGAGCCAGCGGAAGGGGCGGCAGAGCATCGTGGGGAGGCGGCGGAGGATTCTCAGGCGGAGGATTCGGCGGAGGTGTCAGATGATGCTGACGGTGACGTTAACGCCAACGATGACCGGTTGATCAGTTCCTGATCTCTATCTCGTACTGTCCTGACACGAACTCATATACGGCTGAATCACCACGCTCGTGATGAGGCTTCCGATTCAGTTGCTCGCCATTAACGAAAATCTGCTTCCCCTGGGGCAACGTAACCCAAGCGGTTGTATTGGCGGGAATCCCTACTTTCCAAAGGATAGCGCCGTCCACGTGTCTCCAATCACTTGCGACGGTACCATAGGCGGTCTCCACGGAACCTCTCGCCCACTCCATCTGTCCCATCTCTGTGGGGTCGAAGATGATTCGTTTGAATCCAGGAGCCTCTTCCGTAGGACGGATACCCAAAACGTCCTCGTAGAACCAGATATCAAAGCCGCCCATCATGGGATGGCAATGTGAGGCGGTTATATTCTTCGCATCAGCCACCGTGTAAGGAAGTTGCTCCCAAAGCGTCGTAACGTGTAAGCTGTCCAACATGAGGCCCCAGCTGTTTTCACCCTTCTTTGTAAACAAATCGAAAGCTTCCTTTGCATAGCCATTGCGACTGAGAGCACTACCAAAACGGCTCAATCCAAAGATTCCCATATCCAAGAAAAGGAAAGGCGTATGGTTGATGTCGAAGAGCAAATCAGCAGCAACCTTCTCCTCGTCACCCTCAGGAGCCAAACCTGACATGATAGCCATCGCATCTGCCGTCTGGCTACCAAACCCATGACGCAAGGGATTATAGAAACGCTGAAGCATCGATTGCCGGGTATATTTCCGTTGTTTTCCGAAATAGCTAAAATCATCCGTTTTACCCAACAAGGCAGCTACTTTCTCCATGATTGTCAGGTCGATGAAATGGAAACAGGTACTGCTGAACTCCGCAGGGGTAGGATTGTGGTAATGATCTGACATGGGAGGACACCAATCACCCAATCCCTCGTAAACGATACCCTCCACGGCAGTACTATCGATGTGACGTGTCCATAGAGCCATCATGTCGTAGTAACTCTCCAGAATCTTGCGGTTGCCGTATTGAAGATAAAGGTGCCAAGGCAACTGAACGACTGCTGTTCCCCAATCGGGAGACGCCACGCCGCAAAGACGTTTTCCAGGCGCTATCATGAAGGGGATACCATAGGACTTGTCAGTAAAATAGAACTCTGTATTGAAAAATTTGTGGTGAAGCGTATTCGTCAGATAGCAATCGCTTGTGGTACGAATGTCCTCGAGATATTTCATCCAGAAATTGTTCATCTGGAAGTTCATGTTCGCAGAAAGGTCATAAGCATGAGTGTCGCCCAGCCAACCGCATTTCTCACGCTGGTTGCAATCAACGGGAAGACCTACAAAACCATTCAGGAAAGTCTGGCGAGCCACACGATGCAAGGCATTCAACTGGTCATCAGAACACTCAAAAAGTCCCCTGTTCTCCACATCGGTGTGTACGGGAATCACGCTCAACCAGCTCTCATCAGGTTGGATATCCGTCCCCTCTACAGTCAGTTCCAGATATTGGAACCCATGATACGTGAACTTGGGGCTCCATGTCTCATTTCCTGTACCCGCACAAATGTAACTATCCGTCTGATAGCCCACATGCTGGAATCCGGTACTACGAAAATCCACATCCCTATCATCCGTTAAAGTCTCCGCTCCGCGAGTGGTCAGTTTCACTCCTTGAGGCAAATTCACGCTAAACCTGACGTTTGCCGTCCTGTTGGCTCCAAAATCATAAATCCAACGTTCACCCTCGCCTGGTGCTTTCCACATGGCTACGGGCTTCACGGCCTCCTGCTGGCGCATGGGATCCATTTCTTGTGCCTCCATCCGAACTGGAATCACGCCCCCTGCCAGCTGACACTTCTTCCATTCCCCGTCATCCAACGAAGCGATTGCCCAATCCTGAATAGCCCTTCTGGCATCGTAGTCCTCCCCCTGATACACATTCGTTCGTAGGATAGGACCTTCCGTCCACAACCATGTCTCATCGGTTCCTATCACCTCTTCGCTACCATCCGCGTACTCAACATTAAGCTGACAACGCAAGACGGGCATTCCATAGGAGAATCCGTCGGGAGTCCATGCTGCATCCTGAGAGTACCATCCTTTACCCAGCATTACGCCCAGACAATTACTCCCTCGTTGATCCAAAAGACTTGTTACGTCGAAAGCGCTATAAAGTGCCCTCTTCTCATAATCCGTCTGAGCAGGGTCCAATACACGCGACGCATCTACAGGCTTTCCGTTCAGCCAAAGTTCGCTACATCCCAATCCACACAAATATGCCATCGCACGACTTATTCTCTTGCCTCGCAACAGGAATTTCTTGCGCAAATATGGCAACGGATCTGTTTTCTGAGTCTGTCCGGTAGAGATCCACTTCGCCTGCCAACTCTGATTGATGTCAGTTCCAAACCTGGCTATCGAGCTCCAGGCAGATGGTTTCCCATCCTGATCCCAGATACGGACTTTCCAGTTATAAAGTTTACCTTGTTCCCATTCCACAGGCAAAACGATGTTCATCTGCTCATCGCTCAACACTTTCCCCGTCTTGTAAACCAACTGTTTCCCTTTGTTTACCTGGATTTCGTAAGCTGTTTGGCGAGTTCCTTGGGAAGGGGAACTTATCTGCCATCCCAACCGCACACTATTCACGCAAAGAGGGTTCACCTCGTCATTCGTGGTCATTCTCGTTATCTTCACCGCCTTCTGGCAATAAGAAACACAGCATAAACTTAAAGCTGCCAAAAGAAAAAGTAGTCTTTTCATTACGTTCATATTAGATTTTGCACCCTAAAATTACCACGATTTTTTCAAATGGACAAGAATATGGCCAAGAAAGGTTCATTCTTCAACAAAAACATGCTTTTCTACGGAAATTCATGCCGTCCTGATGTTATCTATGGATTTTTGTTTTATCTTTGCAACGAACTAAAAAAAATATAGAAAGTGGAAAGACGGAATTTCTTGAAGACCTTTGTGGGAATATCTGCAACAGGCATGATAAACGGATGGCCCTTGGAAATAAAAGCAAGAGAGAGACTAAGAGACAACAAATGGCGTGGCTTCAACCTGCTGAACTATTTCACGGCTGGCTGGCCGAAACCCTTTGAGGAAGAAGAGTTCAAGTGGATACGTGACTGGGGCTTCAACTTCGTGCGCCTTCCCCTCTCCTACTGGAACTGGAGTGAACCAGGAAAATACTACCAGATGGACGAGAAAGTGCTGGCAGACATCGACAATGCTGTCAACTGGGGACAAAAATACGGAATACACGTCTGCATCAACCTGCATCGCGCTCCAGGTTATTGTGTCAACAAACCTGAGGAACCGGAAAATCTCTTCCGCGACCAGAGTGCTTTGGATGGTTGCGCCTACCAATGGAGCGTCTTTGCTCGTCGATACAAGGGAATCTCGAGCAAGCATCTAAGCTTCAATCTCCTGAACGAGGTTGCCAACATACCAGACGCTGACTACGAACGTGTGGTGCGCCGTCTGGTGAATGAGATACGAAATGAAAGCCCCCAACGAGTCATCATGATAGATGGATTACAATGGGGCGGAAGACCCCTGCTGAGCATTAAAGACATCCCCAATATCATCCAATGCGGACGAGGATATCAACCTATGCTCATCTCTCATTACGAGGCTTCTTGGGTCTTCGGGGATCGCCCCATGCAGATTCCTCGGGAAAAACTTGCATGGCCCTTAGACGCCGATGGGCAACATTACGACAAGACATGGCTAAATGAGATGCTTCAGAAGTCCTGGACACCCTTGTTGAAACAAGGAGGACACGTTTTCATCGGCGAATTCGGTTGCCACAATCGCACACCGCATCAGGTAGCTCTCACATGGTTGGAAGATAATCTGGCAGTCTTCAAAGAGAACAATTGGGGATGGGCAATCTGGAACCTCTCTGGATCGTTCGGCATCATGGACAGTAATCGTGATGACGTTACTTATGAGGACTTTCATGGCCATAAGTTGGACAGGAAAATGCTCGAAATTTTGTTGAAATACGCCTAAAAGTTCACTTTAACATAAAGAAATAGCCAAATTGAGAAGAATTTTTTAAGGAAGAATTTGGTCAATACAAAGGAAAATTGTAATTTTGCAGCCGATTTATGCCGTAGAGGCTCGAAAAGTGAGTCACGAGATGACTTCGCCCTGCGGTCAAACCCGTTTAAAAACAAAAAAATGTACGCAATCGTAGAAATGAACGGTCAACAGTTCAAAGTTGAGGCAGGCAAGAAGGTGTTTGTACATCACATTGCCGATGCTGAGGCAGGCAAGACTGTTGAGTTTGAGAAAGTAATGTTGGTAGACAACGAAGGAGCCATCACCGTTGGTGCTCCCACCATCGAAGGTGCAAAGGTAGTTGCAGAAATCGTTTCTCCTCTGGTAAAGGGTGAGAAGGTGCTGGTATTCAAGAAAAAGCGCCGTAAGGGCTATCGCAAGCTGAACGGTCATCGTCAGCAGTTCACTGAGTTGACTATTAAGGAAGTAATTGCTTAACAATTAATTTTAGGAGGAACAAATTATGGCACATAAAAAAGGTGTAGGTAGTTCTAAGAACGGTCGTGAATCGGCTGCTCAAAGATTAGGTGTTAAGATTTTTGGTGGAGAGAAATGTGTAGCAGGCAACGTCATCGTTCGCCAGCGTGGTACTCGTCACTATCCTGGCTTGAACGTAGGTATTGGTAAGGACGATACTTTGTATGCTCTCATCGACGGTACAGTTCAATTCAAGAAGGGTCGCCGCGATCGCAGCACAGTCAGCGTTCTCCCTGCTGAAGCATAAAAGAAAGACTCAAACTAAAGATAAAAGGCTGAACACGATGAATGTCCAGCCTTTTATTTTATCATTACTGTTCATTAGAAAGGGAACCACACAAAAGCGGCCGCATCCCATAAGGCATGACTCAATACAATGGCGGTAAAATGCTGAGGGATCAACCTGTAGAGCCCTCCCCAGACAAAACCGCAAACGAGAGCCGCCATTATAAGCATGAAATTGAACGAAGGAAAATGAACCAAAGCATAGATGACTGTGGTTATCAAAAAAGCAGCATTAGCAGAACCGAATTGGCATAGATGTCGCTGAACATAACCACGCCAGAATAACTCTTCAGCAGGTCCAATGATGAAAAGCAAAGCGATTGACAAAGCCCATGGATTCTGACCCTCTTTCATTCCATAAATGAGATCTACCTGCGGCCTGGCAAAAGGGAACATCTGTTGAGATAACTTGTCGCCTAACCAGAAAACACCCCATAGCATCACAGCTATCATCACACCAAGAAGAAGCTCACGAACATCAGTTTTCAAGTGCGGACGTCCTCCAAAAGAACAAGAAAGGAACATTAGCACAACAGCCGATATTGCCATCATCCACCAGAAATTGACCAACGGTGCCGTCCAAGGTGAGAACATGATGAACCAAAGCACGGCCGCAATGAAAAGAGAGAAGATCAGTTTCCTCATTTTTACCTTAAAAATAAACAGAAAGCACCATTCCTATTACAAGAAGAAGACTGAAAAGGAGTTGCAACTGAGCGGTTTTCTCATCCAGAGAGGCGCATTCTATGGTATTCATATCCTGACATGAAAGAATCGTGCGAACATTCTTGATTGCGACTGGAAGTGCCAGCATCGCTGTAAGCAACCACCAAGACGCAATGCCAAAAATCATCAATCCCAAAAGCCATACAAAAGGAAACAATATTTCAAAGACATAGAGCCAAACACTAAAACTACGACCCATAATCATGGCAAAAGTCTTGATGCCTGCCCTGCGATCGGTTGCAATATCACGAGTATTGTTGGAATGAAGGATAGCGACCGTAATTAGCCCCACAGGAACAGATAGCCAAAGCACATCCCAAAAGATATAACCCGAAACGATATAGGAGGTTCCAATCATAGGGAGGAAAGCATAACAGAGGATGATAACCAAATCACCCAAAGCCATATATTTCAAATATGGATAGCATAGGGACAGAGCAACACCTGCTATACCAATGAGAAGGAGCAAGGGACCTGTCATCCAAACCACATAAAGGCCCATAAGAATGGCAACAATATTTAATCCGACGGATAGTCTCTTAAACTCGGCAACCGTGAACTCTCCATCCAACAAAGTACGCACACAAAAAGTATCCTCAGCATCAACACCCTTCTGATAGTCGGCAATATCACTCCAAACATTACCTGCGGCATGAACGATAATGATATTCAGAACAGAAAATATTCCAAGCCACCAACAAACATCAATACCACGACTCCACAACCAGAAAATAGTAGTCAAAACAGGCATAGCAGATGCAGGAAAAGACCAAGGACGGGTTGCAATGACCCATCTGTTTAATGAATGTTTCATAATCAAACGTTTTTTCTGACAATGCAAAATTAGAAAATTCAACATAAAAAGACAAAAATAATTGGCTTGCATTTACTTTAAAAAGTACATTAAGCACATAATTATTAAATATTCGCGAAAGAATGTACATCATTTCACAAAAAATGAGTAATTTTGCATGATATATAATATTGTCAGTCTAAGACTGAAGATGAAAATTATTTAAATTTGATATAGACATGCTGACACTGAAACTTATAACAGAAGAGACAGAACGAGTCATCCGTGGTTTGGAGAAGAAGCATTTCAATGGAGCAAAAGAAGCCATTGAGGAAGTAATCGCCACAGACAAGAAACGTCGTCAGGCACAAACAGAACTCGACCAGAATCTCTCACAAGCCAAGAAAATGGCAGCTGAGATAGGGTCGCTGATGAAGCAAGGACAGCGAAACGAGGCCGAAGAGGTAAAAGCAAAGGTTTCTGCCCTTAAGGAAACGAACAAAGCCCTCGAAGAACAGAAGGCTGAGGCCGAAAAGGAACTCGTGCGTCAACTCTGCCAAATTCCCAATATTCCATACGACAACGTCCCTGAAGGAACATGTGCGGATGACAACTGGGTCGTGAAAAGTAACTTGAAAGAATGTGTTGAAGGCAAAGACACCGTTGGTAACTGGGATGCAAATCCTGTTGTGGAATCTGCCAGATTACCTCACTGGGAACTAGCAAAGAAATACAACTTAATCGATTTTGATCTGGGTGTGAAGATCACAGGAGCAGGTTTCCCTGTTTATCGTGGCAAAGGTGCCCGTTTACAGCGTGCCCTGATCAACTTTTTCCTTGACGAGGCTCGTGCGGCAGGTTACGAGGAAATCATGCCTCCCACGGTAGTGAATGCTGCCAGCGGATATGGCACAGGTCAACTGCCAGACAAAGAAGGACAGATGTATCACTGTGAAGTGGATGACCTCTATCTCATCCCCACGGCAGAGGTTCCTGTAACCAACATTTATCGTGACGTAATCATTGATGAGAAGGATCTGCCCATCAAGAACTGCGCATACACTCAGTGTTTCCGTCGCGAGGCTGGCAGTTATGGCAAAGACGTGCGCGGTCTCAATCGCCTGCATGAGTTTAGCAAGATTGAGATTGTACGCATCGACACTCCTGAACATAGCAAAGAAAGCCACCAAGAGATGTTGGAACATGTCGAAGGTTTACTCAAGAAACTGGAACTCCCTTATCGTATCCTGCGCCTTTGTGGCGGCGATCAGAGTTTCACCAGTGCCATCTGCTATGACTTCGAGGTATGGAGCGAGGCTCAGAAACGTTGGTTAGAGGTTAGTTCTGTCAGCAACTTCGACACCTATCAGGCTAACCGTCTGAAGTGCCGTATCCGCCGAACCACAGACAAAAAGACAGAACTGGCTCATACGCTAAATGGTTCAGCATTGGCTCTACCACGTATCGTGGCTGCAATTTTGGAAAACAACCAGACAGAAAGCTGTATCCGCATTCCAAAAGTATTGGTTCCCTACATGGGATGCGAGGTCATCGACTAAAGGATAATTTGTTGTAATGAATTAAGTTTAAGAGTTCAAGGTAAAGGATAAGAGAACTTTATAGTAATTTTCTCAATGAATAAGATTGTTAAAAAGGTACAATTTTCAGAGAAGGTGTTCAAGTTCGTTGTAGAGGCACCTCTGATAGCAAAAGCTCGAAAGGCTGGTCATTTTGTAATAATCCGAGTAGATGAAAAGGGAGAACGTGTTCCCCTCACCATCGCAGGAAGTGATCCAATAAAGGGAACTATTGATTTGGTTATACAAACCGTAGGTGTTAGCACCACACGACTATGTGCTTTAAATGAAGGCGATTTTATTCACGATGTGGTAGGACCCTTGGGGTGCGCTACCCATATCGAGAATTACGGAACCGTCCTTTGCGCTGGTGGAGGTGTTGGAACTGCTCCCATGTTGCCTATCATCCAAGCTCTCAAGGCTGCTGGCAACCGTGTCATTAGCGTGATTGCTGGTCGTTCCAAGGAATTGATTATTCTTGAAGACGAAGTACGCAAGAGTTCTGACGAGGTTATCATTATGACTGATGATGGAAGTTATGGACAGAAGGGCGTTGTCACCGTGGGTATGGAGCAAGTTATCCAGCGCGAAAAAGTGGACAAATGCTTTGCCATCGGTCCTGCCATCATGATGAAATTCTGTTGTCTTCTGACAAAGAAATATGATATTCCCACTGACGTGTCACTTAATACTATCATGGTAGATGGGACGGGCATGTGCGGTGCCTGTCGTATCACGGTAGGTGGGAAGATGAAGTTCGTATGCGTAGATGGTCCAGAGTTCGATGGACATCAGGTTGACTTCGATGAGATGATGCGTCGTGGCGGTGCATTCAAAAGCGAGGAAAAGGAAGCATTTGAAGCCTTCTTGGCTGCCGCCAACACTTCGCAAGTGATGGGTGAAACTCCACTCAACGAAGAAAAGACCGTACTTGACGTGAAAGAAATGGACACCACCACTCCACTCTCCGAACTGGTTGATCGTTCAGCCCCATGGCGTGAAGCCCTTCGTAAAAGTATGAAAGCCAAAGAGCGTACTGTTATCGAACGATGCGTGATGCCTGAACTTGATCCTGTCTACCGCGCCACAACACGTGAAGAAGAAGTAAATCAAGGATTATCAGTGGAACAAGCCATGACTGAGGCAAAACGTTGCCTCGATTGTGCCAATCCAAGTTGTATGCAAGGTTGTCCTGTAGGTATTAACATTCCTTCCTTCATCAAAAACATCGAGCGTGGTGAGTTTCTCAATGCTGCCCGTGTACTGAAGAGTACCTCTTCCCTACCCGCTGTATGTGGACGTGTTTGTCCTCAAGAGAAACAATGCGAGAACCAATGTATCCACTTGAAGATGAAAGAACCTGCAGTAGCTATCGGAAATCTGGAGCGTTTCGCAGCCGATTTCGAGCGCGAAAGTGGGCATGTCACCTTGCCTGAAGTATCCCCCAGTAACCATAAAAAAATTGCTGTCATCGGCTCAGGACCTAGCGGCTTAAGTTTTGCTGGAGATATGGCAAAATCTGGCTATGATGTCACCGTATTCGAAGCACTACATGAGATTGGTGGAGTGCTAAAGTATGGCATCCCTGAATTCCGTTTACCCAACAAGATTGTGGATGTGGAAATACATAATTTAGAAGAGATCGGAGTAAAATTTGTAACGGATTGTATCGTAGGAAAGACCATCAGCATAGAGGATCTTAAAAAAGATGGATTTCAAGGTATTTTTGTGGGATCTGGCGCTGGTTTACCCAACTTCATGGGAATACCTGGCGAAAACTCCAATGGAATTATGTCATCCAATGAATACCTGACACGTGTGAATTTGATGAACGCTTCCAGTCCTGACTTCGATACACCTATCCACAAGGCTAAGAACGTTATGGTAGTAGGAGGCGGAAATACAGCTATGGATAGTTGCCGTACCGCCAAACGTTTGGGGGCAGAACGTGTTATCATTGTTTATCGACGAAGTGAGCAAGAAATGCCTGCTCGTCTGGAAGAAGTAAAGCATGCGAAGGAGGAAGGCATCGAATTCCTTACTTTGCACAATCCAATCGAATACCATGCTGATGAGCGTGGAAACGTAACAGAAGTAGTGTTGCAAAAGATGGAATTAGGAGAACCAGATGCCAGCGGACGACGTTCACCTGTACCTATTCCAAATGCCACTATAACCATTGAGATTGACCAAGCTATCGTAGCTGTAGGCGTTAGTCCTAATCCCATCGTTCCTACCTCAATCAAGGGATTGGAACTGGGACGCAAAAACACTATCGTTGTCAATGATGACATGCAAACCAATATTCCCACAATATTTGCTGGAGGCGATATCGTACGTGGTGGCGCTACCGTTATCCTGGCAATGGGTGATGGACGTCGTGCTGCAGCTGCCATGAATGAATATCTAAGCAAATAAGAAGACATGAATAGGATATATCCAGTTATACTATTAATTATCAGCAATGTATTCATGACATTGGCTTGGTATGGACATCTTCGTCTTCAGCAAGCACACATCAGCAACAACTGGCCTTTGCTGGGCATCATTTTGTTTTCGTGGGGCATTGCTTTCATAGAATACTGTTTTCTGATTCCTGCCAATAGGATTGGATTTGTGGGCAACGGAGGGCCATATTCTCTTATGCAACTCAAAATCATCCAAGAGGTCATCTCTTTGGGAGTCTTTTGCATTATTGCGAATTTACTTTTTCAAGGGCAACAACTCCATTGGAATCATCTGGCTGCTATGGCTTGCTTAGTGCTGGCCGTTTACTTTGTATTCAAATAAATACTCTCCAAACATGAAAAAGTTCATTCTTGTCTGCCTAATGGCACTAACATTTCCCAATCTCAGTATGCCTCAACGACGAGTTGTTGTACCTGAAGTTGAAGAACAAGTGAAAGAAGCCATAAAAAAATATGATTTTGATACGGCTGAGGAATTGTTGGAAACCCGCATTCTGGCACTTACCAAGAAGAAGCTACCTACTGACAATGAAGAAGAGCAGTTAGAGTATATAAGACAAATGCAGCTCAAACTGGAGACAACTCAGCAAGTTGTATTTATAGATAGTATTGTAGTTCCACGAACCCAACTACTACCCAATCTGCCTTTGAGTGCTGAAAGTGGAAGTATTTTCTCCACAGCTCAATATTTTAATCGACAAGATGATGCAGATGCCACTGTTTTTCGCAGTCAATTACAAAATCAGATAATCTTTGCCCAACAAGACAATGATGGACATGTCCGACTATATCAGAGTAATCTTATCGGTAAAGAATGGAGTCAAGCCACTCCAATAAAGGGACTCAACGAAGGTGATAAAATACAAAACTATCCTTTTATGCTCACTGATGGTAGTACCCTGTATTATGCAGCCATCAATGAAGAAGAAGGATTAGGAAATTATGACATCTACATGACACGTTACGATACTGAAACACGATCATTTCTCTCTCCTGAGAATTTGGGCATGCCATTCAACTCTTTAGCAAACGACTACATGTATGTCATCGATGAGTTCAATAATTTAGGATGGTTTGCAACAGATCGGAATCAGTCTAAGGATAGTGTCTGTATCTATACCTTTATCCCCACTCAAACCCGCAGTATCTACAATGTTGATGAAGTGGGCAGCGAACGCTTAAGTCGTCTGGCTTTAATCCATAGTATCCGTGAAACATGGTCTAATCAAAATGCCGTGAAGGATGCACGCAATCGTTTACTTACCCTTCGCCTAAGTTCTAATCAAGAGCAAAAGTCCCATGATTTCGACCTTGTTATTAATGATAGAATCACTTATACAACACTTACCGATGCTCAGACTGAAGATGGCAAACAAAAGATTCAGTGGTGGTTAGAAAGCAAAAAGGATCTGGAAGCATCTG
Organism: uncultured Prevotellaceae bacterium; assembly: GCA_946413885.1. Taxonomy (GTDB): domain Bacteria; phylum Bacteroidota; class Bacteroidia; order Bacteroidales; family Bacteroidaceae; genus Physcousia. The sequence goes on along the minus strand of CAMKMK010000022.1, from coordinate 2,754 downwards.
CAGAACAACTCCAACAACTACGTGACAAATATGCTATTTCAACCACAGCAGAGAAACAGCAGTTGGCTCCACAAATACGCATTCTGGAAAACAAGTATGAAGAAATAGAAGCTTCCATCAGGACACAAGAAAAAGAAATACGAAAAGCAGAACTTGGGAACTAAAAAAACGCAATACATGAAAAAAATCTTTTTATCTTCAGAATTACCTATCAATGACGATGGTAGTGCTTTTCACCTTCACCTACGCCCAGAACAATTAGCTGATCGCGTCATCTTGGTTGGTGATCCTGGACGTGTCAATATGGTAGCTTCATATTTTGAAACGATTGAATGCGAGGTGCAATCTCGCGAATTCCACACCATTACAGGAACTTACAAGGGAAAACGTATCACTTGTCTAAGTCACGGAATTGGTTGTGACAACATCGACATCGTGGTGAATGAATTGGATGCTTTGGCAAATATTGATTTTGAAACTCGCACAGAAAAGGACAAACATCGTACTCTTACCCTTGTGCGCATTGGTACCTGTGGCGGGTTACAACCAGAAACACCCATCGGCACTTTCGTGGCCAGTGTGAAAAGTATTGGTTTTGATGGACTTCTAAATTACTATGCTGGCCGCAACAACGTTTGCGATCTGCAAATGGAAAAAGTTTTTACGGAACACATGCATTGGAATCCCATCAAAGGTGCACCCTACGTGGCTATAGCTGACAGTGAATTAATAAATCAGGTAGCTCAAGACGATATGGTACGTGGCTATACGGTTGCATGTGGCGGTTTTTATGGCCCCCAAGGTCGTGAACTACGTGCGCCTATTGCTGATACTGAACAAAACAAAAAAATCGAATCTTTCGAATACGAAGACAAACGCATCTGCAACTTTGAGATGGAATCATCAGCTCTTGCAGGACTTGCCTCACTTCTTGGTCACCGCGCCATGACCTGCTGCATGGTGATAGCCAACCGTTACACTACTGAAATGAATACTGATTACAAGAACTCCATCGACACACTCATCAAGAAAGTTTTAGATAGAATATGATAGAATCCTATATCATCACGAATTGTGTTGCATTTTTTTGTTTTATCCTTGCTTTCATATTTTATAAGGGTAAGGGCGATTTTCTAATAGCTGGCTACAATACGATGCCTGAAAAAGAACGCAAGAAAGTTGACATACATCGACTGCGACTGATTATGACCATCATTTCAATATTATCAGGTGTCTTTTGCATCATATTTCCCTTTATCCCCAATAAAAACTCTCAATATATTGTCCTTACCATCTTCATTGCCATTATTCTCTTTTTTATAATCATTGCGAACACATGGGCAAAGAAGAAATGAGAAATATAGATACCATCTGTGCCACTGCTACAGCTCCTGGTGGCGCAATTGGTATCATCCGTGTTTCAGGTCCTAAAGCTTTTACAGCGGTATCTTCTCTTTGTTCTATTAACTGCAACACCGCTCCAGCCAACACTGTCCATTACACACATATTGTCGCTCCTCCCATTGTGTATGATGCTATTTCAAGACATAACATCCCCACCAAATATGATTCAGAACCTATTGACGAAGTTCTCATCACCATATTTCGTGCTCCTCACTCCTACACGGGAGAAAACTCCGTAGAAATCTCTTGTCACGGTTCCAGCTACATTCTCCAGCGCGTCCTCGACATTCTTTGTCAACAAGGTTGTCGTATAGCACAACCTGGCGAATTTACTATGCGCGCCTATCTTAATGGGAAACTCGACCTTAGTCAGGCAGAAGCTGTAGCCGACCTTATTGCTTCGAGTAACAAAACGACCCACGACATTGCCATGTCTCAGCTACGTGGGCATTTTTCATCTGAATTGTCCAAACTACGCAAACAACTTCTAAAACTTACATCCCTTATTGAGCTCGAACTTGACTTCTCTGACCAGGAAGATCTCGAATTTGCAAACCGATCTGAACTCCTTGCTCTCGCTCAAGAAATTGACAATCACATTACCCGTTTAGCTAAAAGTTTCAATACTGGCCAAGCCTTTAAGCAAGGCATTTCAGTAGCAATTGTCGGCAAAACCAATGTGGGAAAAAGTACCTTACTCAACAAGCTTATTGATGACGATCGCGCCATTGTCACCGACATCCACGGTACCACTCGTGACACGATTGAGGAGACAATGGAAATCAACGGTGTGAAATTCCGTATCATTGATACCGCAGGCATTCGACAGAGCGATGATGAAGTTGAAAGAATTGGAATTAAGCGTACCAATCAAGCCATTAAGCAGGCAAACATTGTCATTTGGTTATTGGATGCACCACCCTCTAAAAAAGAGAACGAAGAAATGCATGAACTGCTGAAGGGGAAGAACTATATTTGCGTGCATAACAAAGTTGATAAAGTAGACATGAAGACTTTTGTTCCTTATTTTCTTCCTTTGTATATGATCAGCGCAAAGACTGGTAAAGGCATTCCTAATCTGAAAAGACACATTTTTGAAGAAGCTCAAAGAGCTGGTCTAATTTCCAACACAACCGAAATCATCGTTTCTAACTCCCGCCATTACGAATCACTTATCAACGCTCATAAGAATCTCCAGCATGTCATTAACGGTCTTGGCAAACAACTCAGTGGCGATCTACTATCTGATGACCTTCGTTTAGTTCTCTCCGACCTCGGCGAAATTACCGGCGAAGGTTATATTACGTCACAAGAAACTCTCAATAACATTTTTTCAACATTCTGCGTGGG